>NZ_BCBW01000024.1:0-20015 GCF_001315805.1 Olleya sp. ITB9 | reverse complement strand
AGTGATTTTAAGGTTAACTCTAAAGTCAACTACTTCGTCATCTTTTACACTAGCACTTTGATCTTGTACATACACAGATCTAATATTTTTAACGCTTTTAGATGCGTGCTTTACTGCTTTTTTAGTTGTGTCTTCCTAGCTTTTTTCTGAGTTAGATAAGGTTTGCTAACTTAGTTTGAGAATACCTTTAAGCTAATAGTATAACTACTAATTAACAAAAAAGACTCAAGCAAAAGCTTGAGTCTTTTTTGTTAATTTATTTGTTTTGTGCTTTATAGTTTAAAACCTAATGTTAGAGTAACTAAGGTATTGTCAGCTTCAATATTAGCAGGATTTGATAATCCTGTAAATAGTTGTTCGTTTCTATCTTGTTTTGCATTACTGTAAGCTAAATCTAAATTTGTATTTCCAAAATTATAACCTAAGCCTAAAGAGTATCCTGTTAAATCACCAATGGTAGTTTCATCTTTATAAGGACTTTCTTCTAACCTGTAACCTCCTCTAAAACTAAAACGGTTCACTTTATATTCTGCTCCGATTTTGTAAGTTGATGCTGCTGTTAATGTATTTTCAATGTAAGCGTTTTCAGCATTAAAAATAGGGTCTGACGTTGGTTTTAATTTTGTTTTACTATGATCTCTTCTTGAATAGTCAATACTAATTAAACCTTTAGTTCCAAAAACATAGGCTAAACTACCTGTTAATTTACTAGGTGTTTGTACTCTGTAACTTTCAAAAATATTAATAACATTAGGGTCTACAACTTGGTAGAAATCACCATTAGTATCATCTATTACTAATGTTTCAATGTATTGAGTTGTTTCTTCATTTATTGTCATCCAAGTAGGTGAATCATAAGTTATTCCAGCTCTTAAGCTTTCTGTTAATTTAAAAATACCTCCTAATTGAAAAGAAAAACCTGATCCATTTGATGTTAATGCATTTTCAAAGAGAACTTCTCTAACTAATGATTCAGAATCATTGTTTGTTTCATAAAAACGCGTGTACCTTTCGTAATTTAAAAAATGTGAATTAAGATTTAAACCAATATATGTATTTTTACCATATTGAGCACCTGCATTAAATCCAATTTTTCCGTTATAGCCAGTTGCTGAATAGTTGTGTTTTTGCCTAAAGGAATCTCCTGCAATATTGCTAGCGTAAGTTGTGTTATTATCGTCATAAGTAGTTGGTTCTAATATGTATGAGTCATAACCTAAAAACGCTTGTTGGTTTTGGTAACCATAGGCACTACCAATACCAGAATAAGCTTGTGATGTAGATTCTCCATCAAATGCTGATATCTCGTCTAAACGTAACCCTTGAGCATTAGCTAAAAAATAATTGCTAATACTACTGTTTCCTGTTCCGTTTGCAATCCATTGGTCATCATAGTTTTTGGTGTTATCATAAACAATACTTAATGAGAATTTCTTCCATGGAGAGGATTGTTTTTGATTTTTAAACAGAAATACACCTCCTCCTTGGTTAATATCCAAGTTAGATTCAGAAGAGTCTCTTTGACCATTATAGAATGTTGTATTATTATCAATATTTGTATTGGATAATGATACTGAGGCATAACTACTTGTGAAAACAGCAGATCCTGCAGGATTTATGTTTATAGCACTTAAATCACCTCCTAATGCACCAAATGCACCACTCATAGCTTGAAAACGAGCTGTACCGTTTATTTCTCCGGGAGAATATCTTAAAGCGTCATTTATATTTTGAGCTTGACTTAAAGTTATAGATAGTGTACCTATAACTAATAAAATTATTTTTTTCATAGACTTTTTTAAATTTTAACCTCTTCCTCTTCTAGAACTTCCACTACTTGTAGATCTACTTCTTGGTGTACTTCTAGAAGGAGCGCTAGATCTTGGCGTAGAGCTATTGCTTCTTGGCGTTGATGAGTTTGTTCTGGGTCTTGTGGTATTAGTTCTAGGCCTTGTGGAATTAGTTCTAGGTCTAGTTGTGTTAGTTCTAGGTCTAGTTGTGTTGGTTCTAGGTCTAGTGGTATTAGTTCTGGTTCTGGCTCTTACCGAATTATTTCTAGTGTTAATTCTAGATGATCTAGAATTAAGGTATGCACTGTTTCTGTAGTAATTACCTCTTCTTCCTGCATTGTAAGCTATACCTCTTCTTCTAAATCCATTGTGGTATGCATATCCATAGCCATATCCGTGTCCATAGTATGGATTGTTCCAGTATGAGTTATAAAAACCAGAATATCCCCATCCGTAATTCCAGGCATAAGGACTGTTCCAACTGTTCCAGCCAAATCGGTTAAAGCCCCAAGGTCGGTTCCATCCCCAATTGTTCCATCCCCAATTATTATAAGCCCATCCATAATTGTTATAAAACCCATTATCATGAATGTTAATTACAACGGTTTCATTAGAGGTTCCCCAACCAGCATTTTGGTTAGTTTCTTCTAAAGTTTCGTCATAGCTACCTTGATAAGAGTCAATATCTGTAAAAACATCATCACTATCGTTATATATTTCAGCTTCTAATGCTTTTTCTTTAAAGTAATTAGAGTAATAATCGTTATTATTTTCTGCAGGTATAGCAACTGTTTCTTGTTCTACATTTTCAGTAGTAGTTTGATAGATGCCATCACTAGACTGTCCAACATATTGATAGGATCCACAAGAACTTAAAGCTAAAACAGCTAAAAGAGCGGTAAATAACGGTATTTTGTTAAATAAGTAGTTAATTAATTTCATAACGAGTAGTTTTTAATTGTTGAACATTACAAAAATAGTTAGTTTTGCTGAACTATTTTATTATTTAACATAATCACAATTTTTGTGCCAAAATACTGTATATGAGTAAAAAACTAACAAGTAGAGCTGAAAATTATTCCAAATGGTATAATGAATTGGTTGTAGAGGCTGATTTGGCTGAAAATTCAGCTGTAAGAGGATGTATGGTTATAAAGCCATATGGTTTTGCAATCTGGGAAAAAATGCAAGCAGAACTAGATAGAATGTTTAAAGAAACAGGACATCAAAATGCTTATTTTCCATTATTTGTACCTAAAAGTTTATTTGAAGCTGAGGAGAAAAATGCAGAAGGCTTTGCTAAAGAGTGTGCTGTGGTTACACATTATAGATTGCAAAACGACCCTGATAAACCAGGGAAACTTAGAGTAGATCCTAATGCAAAGTTAGAGGAGGAGTTAGTTGTACGTCCAACAAGTGAAGCCATAATATGGAATACTTATAAAGGATGGATTCAATCATACAGAGATTTACCTTTATTAATAAACCAATGGGCAAATGTTGTACGTTGGGAAATGCGTACGCGTTTATTTTTACGTACTGCAGAATTTTTATGGCAAGAAGGTCATACAGCACATGCAACTAAAAAAGAGGCTATAGCTGAAGCAGAATTAATGAATAATGTTTACGCTACTTTTGCTGAAAAATTTATGGCAATACCAGTAGTACAAGGTTTGAAAACTGAAAGCGAACGTTTTGCTGGAGCAGATGAAACTTACTGTATTGAAGCACTAATGCAAGATGGTAAAGCGCTACAAGCTGGTACGTCACACTTTTTAGGGCAAAACTTTGCAAAAGCTTTTGATGTAAAGTTCACATCTAAAGAAGGTAAGCAAGAGCATGTTTGGGCTACATCTTGGGGAGTTTCAACAAGATTAATGGGAGCTTTAATAATGACGCATAGTGATGATAAAGGGTTAGTATTACCTCCAAACCTTGCGCCAAATCAAGTTGTAATTGTACCAATATATAAGACAGATGAGCAATTAGATGCAATAACAGAGGTAGTAAATGGTATTATGAAAGATTTACGAAGTAAAAACATTTCGGTAAAATTTGATAATCGTGATACTTATAGACCAGGTGCTAAGTTTGCACAACATGAATTGCAAGGTGTACCATTACGTATAGCAATAGGTTCTAGGGATCTTGAAAACGGAACGGTAGAATTAGCTAGACGTGATACTTTAACTAAAGAAGTGGTGCCTTTAGATGGTTTAGTGGATAAAGTTGAAGGTTTGATGACTACAATCCAAGAAGCATTGTTTAATAAAGCTCTTGATTATAGAGATAATCATATTACAGAAGTAGATTCTTTTGAAGAATTTAAAAAAGTTTTAGAAGAAAAAGGAGGATTTATTTCTGCACATTGGGATGGAACCACGGAAACTGAAGATAAAATTAAAGAAATTACTAAAGCAACAATAAGATGTATGCCTTTAGAAGGAAAGCTTGAAAAAGGTGTATGTGTCTATACAGGAGCAACTTCTGAGCGAAGAGTGTTGTTTGCAAAAGCGTATTAGAAAATTTTTTTTATTTTTTTTTCATTTTGTTGTTGCGTAACTTAAAATTAGTTGTATATTTGCACCCGCAATGGAAACATTGTTAGTTAATTGAAAAACAAATTTGCAAGTTTAAAATATAAGTTTTATATTTGCGCACTCAATAACAAAATGGCCCGTTCGTCTATCGGCTAGGACGCATGGTTTTCATCCATGTAAGAGGGGTTCGATTCCCCTACGGGCTACAATTTTTTATTAAAAAGGAAAAAACAAAATGGCAAATCACAAGTCAACGTTAAAAAGAATTAGAAGTAACGAAGCTAAGCGTTTATTAAACAAGTATCAGCACAAGACTACTCGTAACGCTATCAAAAAGTTACGTGAGATGGAAGATAAGAAAGAGGCTGAAGCTTTATTTCCTTCCGTAGTATCTATGTTAGATAGATTGGCAAAGAAAAATGTTATTCATACTAACAAAGCTTCTAACTTAAAATCTAGTTTAGCTAAGCACGTAGCTGCTTTATAATTAGTTTTAGTTATATAATATTTAAAGCGTTTCATGTTTATATGAAACGCTTTTTTTTGTGCTTTATTTTCAAGGAGTCATAGCTATAAATTTGTATGCTGTCCATTGGTATAGTGTGTTAGCGGTAGTACTGGTTAGCTTTTGGCGAGCAAGCGCTCTGAGACAAAACTATTAACGGATGACGATACGATTATCCTGATTTTTTTTTTCAGGATAATGGTAACGCCATAATTATTATTTAAATATAAAGTAAATAAAAAGCTTAATGTAGTACATTGAGCTTTTTATTTATTTTAAATGGTTTTGATTATCCATTCATAGATATTAAAAACTCTTCGTTATTTCTGGTTTGTTTAAATCTATCGTTTATAAACTCCATTGCTTCTACAGGATTCATATCTGCTAGATATTTACGCATTACCCACATACGTTGTATAGTTGATGCATCTAATAAAATATCGTCACGACGTGTACTTGATGATGTTAAGTCAATTGCAGGGAAAATACGACGATTAGATATTTTACGGTCTAACTGAAGTTCCATGTTACCTGTACCTTTAAATTCTTCAAAGATTACTTCGTCCATTTTAGATCCTGTTTCTGTTAAAGCGGTTGCTATAATAGTTAATGATCCTCCGTTTTCTATATTACGTGCAGCTCCAAAAAAGCGTTTTGGTTTATGTAGTGCATTGGCATCTACACCTCCAGAAAGAATTTTTCCGGATGCTGGTTGTACAGAGTTGTATGCTCTTGCCAGACGTGTGATAGAGTCTAGTAGAATAACTACGTCATGTCCACACTCTACTAATCGTTTTGCTTTTTCTAACACGATGTTAGCAATTTTAACGTGCTCATGAGCCTCTTTATCAAAAGTAGAAGCAATAACTTCACCTCTTACATTTCTTTGCATGTCTGTAACTTCTTCTGGACGCTCATCTATAAGTAAAATCATTTGATATACTTCAGGATGGTTTGCTGCAATTGCATTGGCAACATCCTTTAATAACATGGTTTTACCTGTTTTTGGTTGTGATACAATCATACCACGTTGTCCTTTACCTATTGGTGCAAACAGGTCCATTATACGTGTTGAAATGGTTGCTTGTTTTTCGGCAATATTAAATTTTTCTTGAGGAAATAATGGTGTTAAATGCTCAAAAGCAACACGATCTCTAACCACATTTGGGTTTTGACCATTTATTTTACTTACTTTAATTAACGGGAAGTATTTTTCTCCTTCTTTTGGAGGTCTAACTTGACCTAATACTGTGTCTCCAACTTTTAATCCAAATAAACGGATTTGAGATTGTGATACATATATGTCATCTGGTGACGATAAATAGTTGTAGTCTGACGAACGTAAAAAACCATAACCATCTTGCATAATGTCTAAGACACCTTCACTTTCTATAATAGCATCAAACTCAAAATCAGGTTCTCTGTAACGGTTACGACTGTCTTTGTTACCATTATGTTGGTTACCGTTTTTTTGATTATTGTTTTTCTGGTTATTATTTTTTTGATTGTTATGTTTAGGACGGTTTTGTTGTTTGTTGTCGTTTTGACGATCGTCCTTACTGTCGTTAGACTGTTTGTTTTTTTGATGATTGTGAACCGGTTTTTTAGGCTGTGCCTTTACAGGAGCCTTTTTAGCTACAGGTTCTTTTTTTGTTTCTGTTTCAGGTTTTAAGTCTAACTGTGGTTGGTTAGTCTCATCCTTTTTGGCAACAGGTTTTGTGACTCTAGCTCGTTTAGCTTTAGGCTTTTGAGTAGTAGTTTTTTCTGCATTAGCTTTAGCAGGAGTCGCTTTTTTAGCAGGTGCTTTTTTTACAGGAGTATCTTCTTTTTTTACTTCTAAAACAGCTTTTGGGTCTGCTGCTTGCTTATCTAGTATTTGGTATACTAAATCTAATTTTTTTAATGAACGAAATTTTGGGACGCTCAGTTTTTTAGCTATATCCTGCAACTCAGGAAGCTTCATTTCTTTTAATTGTGAGATTTCAAACATTGATGTTGAATTAACTTATGTGTTGTTGTGATTTGAATTGATTATTTCTTGAAGAAAATAAGATATACTTCTGAAGAATTAACGCTCTGCGAGAGTGAGTGTTGCATTGCGTTACTGCAATTATACAACTTTTATTTTAATTTTTTATTATTGAAAGAATCTTTATTGTTTTTTAATTGAAATACAACGTGTTGTGATTGTGTTTTGTTATTTGTAGCAATTTTTAGTGTGTGATGTTTCGTTTATAAAAAAAGAAACTATATTTTTGTTTTTCAAAATTTGAAATTTTAATATGTTACAACGTATACAAACGGTATATTTATTAATAGTTGCTATAGTTTCTGGCGGATTAATATTCGCTTTTAATTTATGGACAACGACTAATAAAGTTATGGTTTTTGCAAAAGACGAACTGGTTGTTCTAGGTTTGTTTTTAGCTTCTGCGTTATTGGCTGTTATTTCAATATTTAATTTTAAAAATAGAAAGTCTCAATTTATGTTGGGACGACTAAATCAGATATTAAATTTAATTTTACTAGGATTTTTCGTGTATCGAATACTAAATGCATCTGGAGAAGCAAATGATGTTTCAGAGAAAGGTGTTGCGATTTTCTTCCCAATTATTTCTATCGTCTTTTTGATTTTATCAAATAGAGCCATTAAAAAGGATGAAGATCTTGTAAAATCTGTAGATCGTTTACGTTAAACCTAACATCTTAGTAGTATTAGTGCGAAAAAAAACCGAAGTGAAAGCTTCGGTTTTTTTATGTTTTATTGTTAATCGTTTATTTTCTTGGATATTCTATAACTTCTAGATTATCTATTTTACCCTTATCTATAGTAAATCGTAGCATAGTCCTTACATTATGAAAGCCGTGTATGCCAATGGCTCCAGGATTCATGTGTAATAATCCTAATTTTTTATCAGGCATAACTTTAAGTATGTGAGAGTGTCCGCAAATAAATAGCTTTGGTGGATTGGCTATTATAGCCTCTCTAACTCTAATATTATATCTGTTTGGATAACCACCTATGTGTGTAATCCATACATCCACACCTTCTATAGTAAAACGATTATGTTCCGGAAATTCAGCTCTGGCTTTATCATTGTCAATGTTTCCCCAAACAGCACGAAGTGGTTTTAAATCTTTTATTGCATCTGTAACTTTTAAATCACCAATATCTCCAGCATGCCAAACCTCGTCAGCTGCTTTGACATGTTTTAGTACAGCTTCATCAATATGACTATGTGTGTCAGAGAGTAATAATATTTTTTTCATTTTAGAAGAACTTAACCAAGTCTATTTTAATTATTTTTTAGCATTTCTTTAGTAACAAAAACAATTATCTTTGTCTTTTAATATGTAAAAATACAGCTTTCTTGCGCTATTTTATAGAACTATCTTATAACGGAAAAAATTATCATGGTTGGCAAAAACAACCTAATGCAATATCTGTACAAGAAGTTTTAGAAAATGCATTGTCTACTATTCTAGGACAAAACATAGTTGTAATGGGAGCAGGAAGGACAGATGCTGGTGTGCATGCAAAGCAGTTATTTGCACATATGGATACAGAGGTTGTTTTTGAGTCAGAAAAATTGATGTATAAACTCAATTCTTTTTTACCAGAAGATGTAGCTATTCATTCTATATTTAAGGTTAAACCCGATGTTCATGCACGTTTTCATGCGACTAGTAGAGCGTATTTATATCGCATTGCATTACAAAAAAGCCCTTTTAATGTCAATCAAGCTTACTATTTAAAACATAATTTAGATATTGACAAGCTTAATAAAGCAACTAAGGTATTATTTGAATACAAAAATTTTCAATGTTTTTCAAAAACACATACAGATGTAAAAACCTATAATTGTGATATAATGAAAGCAGCATGGAAATTGGTGGACAACGAACTTCATTTTACAATTAAAGCAGATCGTTTTTTAAGAAACATGGTTAGAGCTATTGTTGGTACTTTAATTAACGTTGGAGTTGGTAAGATTGAAGTTGAAGATTTACACACTATTATAGCTTCTAAAAACCGAAGTAATGCTGGGTTTTCAGTTCCTGCAAAAGGATTATATTTAACAGAGGTTGCTTATCCTGATACAATTAAATTAAATGACTAAGACTAAAGAAAATATTTTTGATTTACAGTTATTTAAACGTTTGTTTAAATACACAAAACCTTACAGAACGGTATTTTATGCGTTAATAATTTCGGTTTTAATATTAGGTGCTTTAAGTATAGCAACTCCAGTGTTATTACGAGAAATTATTGATGAGCATCTTGTTAAAAAAGATTACAATGGTTTTGTTTTCTTGATAATTTTAATGATTGTTTTACTTGTTGCTCAAGTTGTGTTACAATTGTTTTTTATCTTTTACTCCTCTTGGTTGGGTTTAAAAATGGTTAAAGACATTCGTGTTAAGCTATTTGATCATATCCTGAGTTTTAAAATGAAATATTTTAACACCTCTTCTGTGGGTGTTTTAATCACTAGAGCAGTGACAGATATGGAACGTATTGCATCTGTATTTGGAGATGGGTTATTTACAATTATTAGAGACCTTTTGGTTATGGTTGTTATTTCTGGAGCGATGTTATATTACAATTGGAAGTTAAGTTTAATTGTATTTGTGACGTTACCAATAGTTTTATTTGCAACCAAAATTTTTCAACGCTACATGAAACGTGCGTTTGAAGATGTGCGTAATGAGGTGTCTAACTTAAACTCGTTTGTGCAAGAACGCGTCACAGGAATGAAAATTTTACAACTGTTTACCAGAGAAGATACCGAGTATAAAAACTTTAAAGCAATTAATGATCGTCATAAAAAAGCATGGTTAAAAACGGTTTGGTATAACTCTATATTTTTTCCAATTGCTGAGTTTTTAGGGTCGCTAACTACAGGATTGATTGTATGGTTTGGAGGATTAAATATATTGGTCGAAGGTAGTAATGTTACACCTGGAGATTTATTTATGTTTATTACCATGATCCCAATGTTATTTAGACCATTACGTCAAATTGCAGATAAATTTAATACGCTTCAAATGGGAATGATTGCCTCAAACCGAGTGTTTAAAATTTTAGACACAACATCACATATTGATAATTCTGGAAACTTGTTAGCTAATAGTTTTAAAGGAAACATAAACTTTAAGAATGTTCATTTTAGTTATGTCGAGCAAGAAGAAGTTTTAAAAGGAATTAGTTTTAATGTTAAAGAAGGCGAAACTGTTGCAATTGTTGGTGCTACAGGAGCAGGAAAAAGTACTGTAATAAATTTATTAAATCGTTTTTATGAAATCAATTCTGGTGAAATAAATATAGATAATAACAATATTAAAGATTATACTTTAACGTCTTTAAGACAGCAAATAGCTGTGGTTTTACAAGATGTATTTTTGTTTGCAGACACCATTTTAAATAATATTACACTTAATAATTCAAGTATAACCGAAGCTCAAGTTGTAAAAGCAGCAAAAGACATTGGAATACACGATTTTATAATGAGCTTACCTAACGGTTACCAATATAACGTTAAAGAACGTGGTGTGATGTTGTCTTCTGGTCAACGTCAATTAATTTCATTTTTACGTGCATACGTTACAAATCCTAGTATTTTAATTTTAGATGAAGCCACGTCGTCGGTAGATTCTTATTCAGAGCAATTAATACAAACAGCTACAGAGAAGATTACTAAAGGGCGTACATCTATAGTTATTGCTCACAGGTTAGCAACAATCCAAAAAGCAGATAATATAATTGTTATGGATTCAGGATTAATTGTAGAACAAGGAACACATAACGAGTTGCTAAAAAAAGAAAATGGATATTACAAAAACTTATACGAAGTACAGTTTTTACAAGCAGAGAAAGTTGCTTAGTTTGTAATATTACTTTAAGATTTTACTCCAATTTTAGTTAGCATTTTTTTTAAAGTGTTAACATCTTTAATGGTCTTTAACTCATTTAAGTCACGTGTCTTTCCGTTTGTTAATTTAAAAGTATAACGTTTGGAACCTAGACTTGTTTTTTGCTCTAAAGCTTCAATGTTTTTAACAGGAATGTTTTCTAAACTAGATTTTTTAGTAAAAAATATATACAATACAAAAACTGATAATAAAGCTAAAAATATCCAGATTGTTGACATAAAACTCAATTTAGTTATATTAACATCGTAAACGTTTAAAATAGCATTTACCAAATTAAGAATCATAATAGATTTAATTAACATGTGATGGGTTTTTAAACCATCCTTAATTTCTATAGTTTGATTATTTTCGTTGTATTTAATATTCATTTTTGATTGTTTTTAATCTTTAAAGAAAGTATTTTAGAAGCTTTAATTAGGTTTAGCTAAAACTATCTGATTAAGAAGTGGTTATAGTGTATATTAATCTAAATCTGCCTTTAATATTTTAGCTAATTGTATGGTGTCTTCAAACGGAAGGAACTCACCATTTCTAAAGCAAGAAATCTGTCCAGTTTCTTCACTTACAGCAATAGCAATAGCATCTGTACGTTCCGTTACACCAACAGCAGCACGATGACGTAAACCAAAGCGTTGCGGAATGTTTTTCTCGTTGTTTACAGGTAAAATAACACGTGTAGCTTTTACAATATTATCTTGTATAATTATGGCACCATCATGTAATGGGCTATTTTTAAAAAAGATACTTTCAATAATAGGTTGCGTCACTTTAATATTCATTTCGTCACCTGTATTGGCTAAAAAATCAAGATTATTATTGCGTTCTAAAACAATTAAAGCACCAGTTTTTGTACTACTCATTTTATTACAAGCAGATATAATAGCATCTATATCTGTGGATGTACCTTGTTCTATCTTTAAAAATTTTAATTGACTTAAAAATTTACGTCTACTAGCAAAATTGGTAGAGCCAATCATTAATAAAAATTTCCTAACTTCCTGCTGAAACACAATAATTAAAGCAATAAAACCAACACTAATAAAACCACCTAAAATCTTGGTTAATAATACCATTTGTAAGGCTTCAACAGTTAGGTAGATAAAGTAAATAACTACAATACCAATAAAAATATTAATGGCAACAGTACCTTTTACTAGCTTGTAAACGTAATAGAGCAGTAGTGCAACAAGCAAAACATCTATCATGTCTATCCATCCAAATTTTAGTATGTCTTTAAATATATCCAAGGGAAAGTGGTTTTTGTAAATTTAATATAATTGGGTTAATAAATATGTTCGATTTTATTTATTAGTGTCCTTTCATTTTTAAAACTTTTTAGTTTTGATTTTATAGATATGTAATCTTGGAAACTTAAATTTTTATTAAAAAGTATTTGGACATTGTAAAAGTCGCCTCCATGCTCCTTGTCCTCAAGATTTAAAATATTAAGATTTTCTTTTAGGTCATCATTTAATTGGTTAAAATTCGTTTTTCCTAAAATCATAAAAGAATTTATTGTAATGTCTTCAAGGGTATTAATAATAAGGTTTATGTCAAATGAATTATCATCTATTTCTAAATCTTCATATTTGGTTTCAGTGTAATTTAAACGATATTCAACATCAGTAAAATCAATAAAACCTAAATTTTTAATACTAGTGTCATTACAAGTGTAATAATTTCTAGCTTTTTCATTTTTATGCATGGTTGCATTACGTTTTTTCTCTTGTAATTTTATTATAGATGGTAACGCTTGTTCTAGAGTTAAGCGTTTGTCAACGTTTACTAACCAGTTAGTAGAAATAATTAAGTTTTTTCGGTTTAACTCAACACTATCTTGTATGGTTTCATCATAAAAAATATAAGCAGGAGAGACGTCCAAAACTTCTGTTATGCCTGCATTTTGTATTTCTGGTAGTTGCAGTACTTTTTCGTTTCCACAAGAAAAAAATAAAAATAATACAGTTATAAATAAAAATCTGTTAAGCATCTAATTTATTATATAGAGTGATACATTCTTTGGCTTCTTTAACGTCATGTACACGTAATATTTTTGCGCCTTTTTGTAAAGCAATCATGTGTAAAGCAGTTGTTCCGTTTAAAGCTTCTTTAGCTGTTAGATCTAAGGTTTTGTAAATCATAGATTTTCTGGATATACCAGCTAATACTGGTAAATCTGCAATATTTAATAATTCAAACTTATTTAAAAGTTCAAAATTTTGTTCTAATGTTTTTGCAAAACCAAAACCAGGATCTAAAATTAAATCTATAATACCCAAGTCGCGTGCTTTAACAATACGCTCTGAAAAATAATAATTAATGGCCTTTACTAAGTTGTCGTATTGGGTTAATGTTTGCATGGTTTGTGGTGTGCCACGCATATGCATCATTATATATGGTACTTTTAAATCTGCAATGGTTGGTAGCATGTTATTATCTAAAAAACCAGCCGAAATATCATTAATCATAGCAGCACCTTCATTAATAGTTACCTTTGCTACTTGACTTCTAAAGGTATCTGCAGATATGATACTATCAGGAAAATGACTAACCAAAAGTTTTATTATTGGTACTATACGTTGCAGTTCTTCATCTTCACTTACAAAAGGCGCATTTGGTCTTGAGCTGTAAGCACCAACGTCAATAAACGTAGCACCTTCACTTAGCATGTTTTCTACTTGTTTTATTATTGAAGTTTCGTCTTTATAACGTCCACCATCAAAAAAAGAATCTGGTGTTACATTTAAAATACCCATTACTTTTGGAGTACTTAAATCTATAAGTTTGCCTTTACAATTTATTGTCATTGATACGCTTAAATATGGTGTTGGGATAACGTTAGCAAAACTTTAAACCCTAAACCTTGAACTTTAAATAATTTTATGCGAAATTTACGCAAAATTCAATTAGAGTTTATCAAATATGCAAGATACTTCAAAACAATACGATGCTGTAATAAAAACCTGTCGAGACCTTTTTATTAATAAAATGACAGATTATGGTAGTGCATGGCGAATTTTACGTTTACCATCATTAACCGATCAAATTTTTATAAAAGCACAGCGTATTAGAGGTTTGCAACAAAATGATGTACGTAAAGTTGACGAAGGTGAGCAAAGCGAATTTATAGGTATCATCAATTATTGTATTATGGCATTAATTCAGCTACAAAAAGGAGTGGTAGAGCAACCAGATATTGAAGTTGAAGAAGCTACTGTTTTATATGATGAGCAAGTAAAAATAACAAAACAGTTAATGCAAGATAAAAACCATGACTATGGTGAAGCTTGGAGAGACATGCGTGTTAGTAGTTTAACCGATTTAATTTTACAAAAATTATTACGTGTTAAACAAATTGAAGACAACTCAGGAAAAACAATTGTTAGCGAAGGGATTGATGCTAATTATCAAGACATGATAAATTATGCCATTTTTGCAATGATACATTTAACAGAACAATAAAATTGCTTTTACAATTTGATATTTAATTATAATTATGAAATACATAGTAGGTTTTTTAAGAATATTTGTTGGTATATTTTTTATAATTTCAGGATTTATAAAGCTTAACGATCCTATTGGATTTGCTTTTAAATTAGAAGAATATTTTGGACCAACCGTTTTAGATTTACCATTTTTTATTCCTTATGCACTAGGTATTTCTATAATTGTAGTTGTTTTTGAAGTGCTTTTAGGTATCTTTTTAATATTAGGTTATAAGCCTAAATTTACAATATGGAGTTTATTATTAATGATAGTTTTCTTCACATTCTTAACCTTTTACTCAGCTTATTTTGATAAAGTAAAAGATTGTGGATGCTTTGGTGATGCCATGAAAATGGATCCATGGGAAAGTTTTTGGAAAGATGTCGCGTTATTGGTAATGATAGTAATACTCTTTATTGGTATAAAATACATCAAACCATTTTTTGCTAAGTTACCAACTACAATATTGTCATTATTAAGTTTTATAGCTTGTTTAGGATTTGCTTACCATGTATTAATGCATTTACCAAGTATAGATTTTAGACCATTTAAAATAGGAAACAACATTACTGATAACATGATTGTGCCAGATGATGCACCACAACCAGTTATTGAATACACTTGGACGTTTAATGAAAACGGAACCGAAAAACAATACATAACAGATGGATCTTATCCAAGCTCATCAGGAGACTATGTTGGTGTAACAACAGAAACCATCTCAGAAGGTTATGAACCACCAATACATGATTTTTCAATCGAAAAAGATGGTGAAGATTTTACAGAAGATATATTGTCAAGAGACAATGTTGTATTAATAGTTAGCTATAATTTATCATCTTCAGAGACACAAGGTTTAAAAGCTATAAAAGTAACAGCAGATAAAGCCAAAGCTAATGGATATGATGTTATTGGTTTAACAGCATCTGGACCAGATGTAGCAAATAAAGTTAAAGCTGATTATAAATTAAATTTTGATTATTATTTCTGTGACGAGACTGCTTTAAAAACTATCATCCGTTCAAATCCTGGAGTATTAAAATTAGAAAAAGGAACAATCATACAGAAAGTACATTGGAATGATGTTGATGATTTAAATTTTCCAAAAGTAAAAAGACCTGAGCCTATAAAATTAGAAGAAGTTATTGCTTATTATATTGGAGACTCAATTGCTACTAAAGCAGAAGTAGACGCTTTAGATCCTGAAACTATACAAAGTATGGATGTGTTTAAGGATAGAGCGCAAATAGATTCATTAAATATAGAAGTAGATAAAACAATATCTGGAGTAGTAAAAGTAACACTTAAAACAGAATGACGTTATTACTATTGTTTTGTGATTAATCAGTAACTTGTATCAAGAATCACATTATTTCATAAAGCAGTATAAAAGCGTATCTAATCTTAAAATAAATAAAACAATCTGGTAACCTATCTATTAAATAAAACGCTTTACGCATTACTCACTTTATTTGGTGTAGTAACCGTTATCTTTTTATTGTTTAGTGTACTACCAGGTGATCCAGCTCAAATGATGTTGGGTCAAAACGAGGATAGTCAACAATTAGCAATTGTCAAAAAAAAATACGGATTTGATAAGCCTGTAGCAACTCAATATTTGTATTACTTAAACGATTTGTCAATAATATCGTTTCATTCAAATTTAGAAGAAGATTATACCTATCTAAGCCCAAACAAATATTCAGCTACCAAGCTGTTTACAATAGGTAATACAACAACCGTTTTAAAGTTTCCGTATTTACGAGAGTCTTTTACAAATCAAGGTAAAAAAGTAAGTCAAGTATTATCAGAGACCTTACCAAATACATTTGTACTTGCGGTTTCTGCAATAATTATAGCCATGTTGCTAGGTGTAACATTAGGCGTGATTTCAGCATTAAAAAAAGATTCTTTTTTAGATAAAACCATTCAAATTTTAAGCACTTTGGGTATGAGTGTGCCTTCCTTTTTTAGTGCCATTTTATTTGCTTGGTTATTTGGATTTGTATTACACAAATACACTAATTTAGAAATGACAGGAAGTCTTTATGAGTTGGATGATTTTGGCGAAAACATGCATATCAAACTTAAAAACCTTATACTACCAGCAATCGTATTAGGTATAAGACCGTTAGCAGTCGTTATACAATTAATGCGCAACTCGCTGTTAGAAGTGTTTAATCAAGATTACATCAGGACAGCTAGAGCAAAAGGATTATCAGAATTTCAGATTATAAAAAAACATGCCATTAAAAACGCATTAAATCCAGTAGTAACAGCTATCTCAGGATGGTTTGCAAGCATGCTAGCAGGCGCAGTGTTTGTAGAGTATATATTTGGATGGAATGGATTAGGTAAAGAGATAGTAAATGCATTAAACACATTAGATTTACCAGTAATTATGGGATCCGTGTTAATTATTGCATTACTTTTCATTATAATTAATATTTTTGTAGACATCATTTACACTTGGTTAGATCCAAAAGTCAAATTACAATAAAACAGACCAATCATGAGAAAAAACATAGTAGCAGGAAATTGGAAAATGAATAACGATTTAGCTCAAACCGAAGCGTTATTATCAGATTTAAAAAAGCAAACCAAAACCTCAAATGCTGAGGTCATGATAGCACCAACATTTACTAATTTATGGCACGCATTTGAAGCAACCAGAGAAGATGATATAGAAGTCGTTGCGCAAAACATGCACTTTGCAGAAAATGGAGCTTACACAGGAGAAGTCAGTGCAGATATGCTAAAAAGCGTCGGTGTTAAAACCGTAATACTAGGACACTCAGAGCGTCGTGCGTATTTTAATGAAGACGATGCAACACTAGCCAAAAAAGTAGATCAAGCCTTAACAAAAGACATGCGTGTAATTTTTTGTTTTGGAGAAGAGTTAGCAGACCGTAAAGCAAATAATCAAGAAGCAATCGTAGAAGCACAAATTAAAAACGCACTATTTCATTTAGACGCTTCCGCTTTTTCAAACATAGTTTTGGCCTACGAGCCTGTTTGGGCAATAGGTACAGGTGAAACAGCCAGTCCAGAACAAGCCCAAGACATGCACAAATTTATCCGTAAAACATTAAACGATACTTACGGAAACGACGTAGCAGACAACATGACTATCCTTTATGGTGGAAGTGTAAAACCAGCAAACGCCAAAGAGATTTTCTCAAAACCAGACGTAGATGGAGGATTAATTGGTGGAGCAGCTCTAAAAGCAGCCGATTTTTACGCAATCGTAAACGCCTTTTAAATAACAATAAAAAATAAAAATTTGGGCGTTACCACAAGGGTCGCGTCTTCCGTTATATCTTTTTTGTAGAATAGTCCCAAACTCAGTTTGGGACTATTCTACAAAAAAGGATGCCACTTCAACCGCTAACGCAGCATACCTGCAAAAAACAGTACCAATAAAATGTCAGACAATATCTATTTAGGCTATTACTTTAAAGTACAACCTTTACAACCAGCAACCGAAATTTTAATTGCAGAATTAGGTTTTGCAGGCTTTGAAAGCTTTGTCGAAACCGAAGAAGGTGTAACCGCTTACATTCAAAAAGACGAGTGGAATGACACAATCTTAAATGACATTCAAATATTACAATCAGACGAGTTTAAAATAGAATATACCTTTGAGCAAATCCAACAAACCAATTGGAATGCCGAGTGGGAAAAAAACTTCAACCCAATAGTTGTCGATGATCAATGTGCAGTACGTGCACCATTTCATGAAAAATTTGACACACCATTCGAAATAGTAATCGAACCAAAAATGAGTTTTGGTACAGGACATCATGAAACCACACATATGATGATCCAACATATACTTAAAAACGATTTTAAAGATAAATCCGTATTAGATATGGGTTGTGGTACAGCAGTATTAGCTATTCTTGCCGAAATGAAAGGTGCAAAACCAATAGATGCTATAGATATAGACAACTGGTGCTATTTAAACAGTCTAGAAAATGCAGAACGTAACAATTGTAAACACATATCTGTATATGAAGGCGAAGCTTCACTATTAAAAGATAAAAAATACGACACTATAATAGCTAATATTAATCGTAATATTTTATTAAATGACATTCCAACCTATTCATCATGTTTAGATACAAACGGAAGTTTGTTTTTAAGTGGTTTCTATATAGAAGATATTCCGATGATAGAACAAAAATGCAACGACCATAAATTAGTCTTAAAAGACAAGCTAAATAAAAACAACTGGGTTGCACTTAAGTTTGAAAAAGAATAAAAACTGTTAAAAATCTCCTTTTCCAGCTAATTATGTATAAAATTAACTCATTTTTTGATTAATTTTTTTCTTTTTACGGTAAAAACCGCAACAAATTTATTTGTGTAAGAATTATCTTTGACTTGATAATTATCTAACATACTATTAATATTAAAATAACATACTAATAGTGTGTAAAACCTTTACGTAAAGCAAACCATTTATTAATTTAAAATTCAACCAAAAATGAAGAAAATTAAATTTATGGCTTTAGCTAGCCTATGTTTTATTTTAGGATTACAATCATGTCAAAATGATGAAGCTACAATTATTGAAGAAGAAGAAGCAGTAGCAAAAAAAGAAGTTTCAGCAAAAGTTTTACAAAAATTAGCTGATGCACAAATTAACACCAAAGACGTTAAATACGTTGACTTTATGTTGCCTGACGGTACATTTAAAGAAATGATAGAATTAGAAGGTGATGTTCACATGAGTGAAGAAGATATTTTAAATCTTGAGCCTGTGTCAGCAAGTGACCGTAACTATCGTACAAACAATTTAGTATCTCAAGGTAAAACCATAACAATTATTGGTTATACAGGTGGTAGTAATGCATTGTCAACAAAAGAACGAACTGCATTACAATGGGCTGTTAATAATTACAATGCGTTAAGCGGAGTTTCAATTTCATTTCAATTAACATTTGGTACTGACTATCAATCAAAAGATATGGTAGTGTATCATAACCCAAGTCAATCAGGTGCTGGTGGATCAGCAGGTTTCCCTAGTAATGGTAACCCATACAAGTTTGTACAATTATATGGTTTAGATAACTATGATACAAACGTTGTAGAGCATGTTGTTACGCATGAAATTGGTCACTCAGTTGGATTTAGACATACAGATTGGTTTAACAGAGCTAGTTGTGGTCAAAACCAAAATGAAGGAGCTGGATCGATTGGTGCAATTGATTTAGGAGGAAATAATCCAGAAGACTCAGTTATGTTAGCTTGTTTTAGTTCAGGTGAAGATGGTGAGTTTGGAGCAGATGATATTAGCGCATTACAGATAATGTACTAATATTAAGTTAAATACAAGTTTTAAAGGCTTCTGTAATGACAGAAGCCTTTTTTTATACCCAATATTTTTTTACTTTTATACCCAAAAGAAAGTACGTATGAGTACAAAAGAAAAAATACAAGAACAACACGAGGTACAAACCTTAGAAAAACCCAATAATGAGATTGTAGTTTATAATGACGATGTCAATACTTTTGATCACGTTATAGATACTTTAATATATGCTTGTGACCATACACCAGAACAAGCAGAGCAATGTACTATTTTGGTGCATTATAAAGGACAATGTACCGTTAAAACAGGTTCTTACAAAGATTTAGAACCACGTTGCACTATGCTGCTAGAAGCAGGCTTAAGTGCTGAAATTATTTAATAAAAAAAGCGTCTTATTATAAAGAACGCTTTTTTATGTCGTTATTCTTTTGTGGATTATTTGT
>NZ_BCBW01000023.1:0-65505 GCF_001315805.1 Olleya sp. ITB9 | reverse complement strand
AAGTTAATAATTAAGTAATAACGTATATATAACTTTTTTTATGTCGTATTCTTTTGTGGATATTGATTTCTCAATAATGCAAAATGCTTTTAAGTTTTAGCAAAAGACTTATTTGTTTTTTCAAAGTTAAAATTCAGGTGATGTTAAAGTAAGGTATAAAAAAAGCAAGCTGTTTAGCTTGCTTTTTTTTTTCGTGACCTCGATAGGATTCAAACCTATAACCTCTTGAGCCGTAATCAAGTGCGCTATTCAGTTGCGCCACGAGGCCTATTTTTTGTGGGTGCAAATATATGTCTTTTTATATAAGCGTCAAAGTTTTTTGAAGAAATTTTTAATTTAATGCGTTTTTTGTAACAAATACCTTCCAGCCAAAAATAGCCATCTGTATTTTAGTGGCTTTACTTAAATCTAATTTTTGCTTGGTATAGCTTGGTAATACAAGCTTATTTAGTTTTGCTAAAAACTTAAATAGTGATTGTTTCATAACACTTAATTTTTTTCAAAATTATTGCTTTATTATGTGTTAGCCAAAAGTCCTTTGTAATTTAAAAATAGTAAAACTTATTCTAGACTAAGTTTTACATTTTGGGTTTAAAGGCTAATCGATGTTAAGATGTCGATTATTAATTTGGCAAGTGTTAGCATAATTTTACAGTTTTAAGGGTTAATAATAACAACCGTTTTAAGGATTGTTTTTTGAAGATATATTTTTTGGATATTATCTTCCAAATAAAACATTGTAAATTGATAAAATTGACTTTACTTTTGTAATTAAAAAAATAGATTTAGTTTCATTTTTTTTGATATTCTCTTCATTGATGTGTTAATTATTAACTTAAATGATCTTTTAATGTTTCATATATTAACAATTGTAGGGCATTTTGTTGTTGGTTTTTTTAATCCAAGGGGATTTTAATGTGTTTTTTGGTGTTAAAAGAGGTTTTCATCTTTTGGTAACTTAAAAGTTAATTAATGTGTTGGTAAAAGTTTACCTGATATTATGCTTTATATTTGCCAAAAAATATATTAATATGAAAAAAATTACTTTAATACTCTTTTTATTATTTGTTAGCTTAGGTTTTTCGCAAACCGTTGTGATTAACGAATTGGATAGTGATACCACTTTTGAAGGAAACAATATTGATAATCATGAGTTTGTCGAGTTGTTATCTGAAACTCCAAATTTTAGCTTAGATGGATATGTGTTAGTCTTTTTTAATGGATCAAACTCAGGAAACGACTCTAGTTATTATACTATTGACTTGGATGGTTACACAACAGATGTTAACGGACTATTTTTAATAGGTAACAATAGTGTGTCTCCAATTCCAAATTTAATTATTCCAAGTAATCTTATTCAAAATGGTGCAGATGCTGTAGCAATATATTTAGGTGATGATACAGATTTTCCTGAAGGTACTATGGCTACTCAAACTAATTTGGTAGACGCTTTAGTTTACGATACTAGTGATGCTGATGATGTTGCATTAATGGCTTTATTAGGTGTTAGTACGCAACACAACGAAGGTTCTGGTAATAATACTAATTCTATTCAGCGTTTTGATGATGGTTTAGGTAATGCTAACAGTGTAACTTATACATCAACTACACCAACACCAAGAGTATTAAATGATGGTTCAGGAGTGGTTTTAAATGGTGTTTTAATTTCAGTGGTTGATGCTTATTTTAACGAAGGGGATTCATTTGATGTTACTTTTACTACAGAGCAAGCTGTAGATTCGGATTTAATCCTTGATTTTACTTTAAATAATAGCGGATTTAATACTTCTGATTTTACAGGAAATACGCAGGTTACCATTCCGACAGGGCAAAATACAATTACATCTACAATTACTTTGGTAGATGACACGATGGATGAAGGTGATGAGGAGTTTAAAGTTGTTTTGCAAACAGTACCAAATAATTATGTAAGATTAAATAATAATATAGAAAGACGAGTAGTTGATAACGATTTTGTTGTGGCTGCTTATGGTACACCTTTAAATCCTACTTTTGGTATAGTGTCTAGTACTCAGCCAGATGGTTATTATAATTCTATTGATGGTTTGTCAGGTGCAGCTTTAGAGCAAGCGCTACAAGATATTATTGCTGAGGAAGGTGTTGTACGTGCACAAACCTATTCTGATATTATTGATATACTTGAAGAAGCAGACCAAAACCCTGAAAATTCAAACCAGGTTTGGTTAGTGTATACAGAGCAAGGTCGTGCTAAATTAGATTACCAAACCACATCTAATAATGTTGGAACATGGAATAGAGAACATACTTTCCCTAGGTCTTTAGCTGGCTATAACAGTATTGATTTAGACGATTTTAGAGATGGTAAAAATACGTTTTGGAATACTACAGCAGATTCCTTAAGGCATGGTAATAGTGATGGTCATGCTTTGCGTGCTGCAGATGGACCAGAAAACAGTACAAGAAACAATCAGCATTATGGACAGTATAATGGACCAACAGCTACAGCAGGAAGCTTTAAAGGTGATGTTGCTAGAAGTGTGTTATACATGCAAATCCGTTATAATGGATTAAGTGTAGAAAATGGGTTTCCTGATGTGTCTGGCCAAATGGGAGATTTAGCGACACTTTTAGATTGGCACAGAAATGATCCTCCTGACGATTTTGAAATGAACAGAAACAATGTTATTTATGAATGGCAAATTAACAGAAATCCATTTATAGACAACCCTGATTTAGTTGAATATATTTGGGGAAACCAAATGGGTAACGTATGGAATAATCCTTTAAGTGTTGATCAGTTTACAGCCGAAACTATCAAGGTGTATCCAAACCCTGTTAAAGATAAATTATATATTTCAGGAAATAAACAACAGTATAATGTCTCAGTTTTTTCTGCTGAAGGTAGAGTTGTTTTAACGCAAAAAGTTGATAATAATAGTTATCTTGATTTAGAATTAGCTAGTGGTTTATATATGGTTACTATTGAAACTAATGGAGAAAGTATTACCAAAAAGATTGTTATTGAATAAATGTAATATCTGTTTATAGAACAAAAAAAGACCTTCAATTGAAGGTCTTTTTTATTGTTTACTAAATAAATATTTTAGAGTGTTAGGTTTTAGTCAATACTAATAACTCCTTCTGCATCAATGTTTATTGTAATATTAGGAATACCTTTTGAGGACTGGTATAATACTTTGTTGTTTTGACCGCTAGTATTAGTAATAAGCATTTTAAGTTTTGTGATTTCTTTTTTTCTATTTCTTCTTAGCGTTATGTACTCTAAAGTTTGTCCTAAAGACGAAATGTGTTTTTTATGTTGATCTAAAACTGTGTCAGGTGTATTTTTAGTTATCTCTAATTTTGTGAAGTTTTTGGAAGAATCTTCATCATCTGAGTAAGTTGTGCTTGAAATACCATAGTTTACATCCTGAGAGTTGTTTTCTGTATTTGTGGATGTTTTTATAATAATGACTCCATTTTTGCCTTCTTCACCATATGCATCAATCGCATTTTTGTCTTTCAATACGCTCATATTAACGATACTATTTGGATCTATTAAGTTGATGTCTTTTGCATTTGTCTTTTTGCCATCAACAATTAATAGTGCTTTTTCAGAATTTATTTTATTTGAATAGCTATTGTTTAATTGATTGCTTATAAATACATCGTCTTCTTTTGTGTTAATTGTTTTGATTGTTTTAATTTCGGTTACTTCATAGTTAACAGACCATGGGTTGTTTTTTTTCGATATTACTTCGACAACATCATTTTTACTTTTGTCTTCATATTTTACGCTAGCGTTTTCTCCTTTTAATGTATTATCAGTGTCTATATTTTTGGTGTTTAAGTTTGTTTCTTTTTCATTATCTGTTTTTAATTTAATATTATCTCCAGTATTTTGACTATAAACTTTAACAGTGCTAGATGTTTTTTCTTTTAAAGAAAATTTGTCGGCAACTACACCACGTTCAGTAACTCTCATAACTAGGTTTTGATTTTGGTCTCCAAAAACTAATTCTCCATTTTCAATTTTTAAATGAATATTAGAAATAGGAATTTCTAAGTCGTTTCCATAAGTTGCATTGTGATTGTATTTGCTTTTCCCTTTTAATTTTGTTTCAATAGAAAGGTTTATAATTTCACCATCAGCATTTCGTTTTAAATTAGAAAACTTAACCTTTAGACCTTCCGAATTAGCTTCAAGTTTATTTTTTATACGTTCTATATTTAGATCTGAAGATTTTGATGTAAGGATAAGAATTTCGTCTGGAGTTTTTTGTTGTGTTTTACTTGTTTCCGCATTAGCGATATAAACCTCTTTTGTATTAAAACTCATTAAAAACAAGACTAAAAAGGGTAGGATGATTGTGAACTTTAAAAGATTACTTCTTCTAGATTTTGATTTTTGTAACATAACAATTCGTTTTTTGATTAATGATTGATAAAAATTATTTGTTATTGCTAGTTGATTAGTATCTAAACTAGCTTTTAATAATACGGTTTGATAGCTTTTAGCACATTCTGTTTTATTCTGAGCCTCATGATCTGCAATAAATTCTAAGTTTTGTTGTAGTGCTTTTTTGTACCACCAGATACATGGATTAAACCAGAATAGTATTGTTGCTATTTGTGCTATTATGTTGTCTATTGTATGGTTTTGTATTGCATGGATTTTTTCATGAGTAATAATGTGTTTTAATTCTTGTTTAGAAAACTGATACGGATTGTAGACAATTGTTTTAAAAAAAGAAAAAGGAGCAATTTGCCTGTTTATTTGTACATGTTTAAATGCACCTTGTTTTACTGTTTTTTGATGCTTTAATAGCTTATGTAATGACCAAAATTGAAGCGTTATTTTTATAGTCACAAATAGTGCGCCTAATAGGTAAACAATAGGTAGTAGTGTCCAATAATCAAATGTTGTTTCTTGAATTATAGCTTGTGTAATAGTTGTGTTGTTTGTTGTCTGGTAATACTGTGTAGGTGTTGGAGTGTATTCAATATAAATTGGAATTACCATTAATGGTAGTGCGATAGCAGTGAATAAGCCAATTAATAAAAACCAACGATTGGCTTGAAAAAAGGTCTCTCTTTGAAGAAACAATTTATAGCAAGTGTAAAATAATATAATAATTGCTGAAGCTTTTAAAATGTATTCCATGGTTATTCTTGATCTTCTATTAAACGAATAATCTCTTTAAGCTCGTCAACACTAATTTTTTCTTATTTAGCAAAAAACGAAACGACATTTTTATAAGAGCTGTTAAAAAAGTTGTCAATTGCAGTATTCATAAACTTATTACGATACGCTTCTTTAGTAACAATAGGGAAGTAGCGATGTGTTTTTCCAAAAGCTTCGTAGCTGACATAGCCCTTTTCTTCTAGATTTCTTATCATAGTTGATAGCGTGTTGTAATGCGGTTTATCAGTCTTTATTTCTGCCATAACGTCTTTTACAAAAGCGTGTTCTAGCTTCCATAGTATGTGCATTATTTCTTCTTCCTTATTTGTTAGCTTTTGCATTGGGTGTCATATTTATATTATATAACAACCATAACTAAAAAATAGTTATATAACTAAATTTATAGTTTTTTAACTATTTTTTTAGTTGTTACTTGGCTTTATTTCCGCGAAAGCGTAAAAAATAGACAGTCAAATTCTTAATTAAAAATTCAAAATGTATCTTCGCTAAAAATTAATATTTATGAGTATAGTCTTTCTTATTTTAGGGTTTGTATTATTGGTAGTAGGAGGAGAGTTTTTGGTACGATCATCTGTAGCTATGTCTTTTAAACTTAATATTTCTAAAATAGTAATAGGTATGACAGTAGTGTCTTTTGCTACTTCTGCACCTGAATTATTAGTAAGTCTTCAGGCAGCTTTAAAAGGTAGTCCCGCAATTGCAATTAATAATGTGGTAGGATCTAATATTGCTAATATTGGATTAGTTTTAGGTATTACAGCAATTGTTGGTGCTATTGCTATAGATAAGTCTTTTTATAGAATGACATGGCCAATTATGATGTTATTTTCTGGTGCTTTATATTATTTTTTATGGAATGATAATCAATTAATAGCTATTGAAGGTATGGTGTTATTTACAGCATTATTGATTTTTGTAGTGTATTTAATAAAAGGACAAAAACCTAGTGCTGATGATTTAGAAGAAGTGGATGATACTTTAGCGGTTGTGTCAAATTTTAAAATAATTATTTGGTTACTTATTGGTGCTGCTGCGTTGTATTTCGGTAGTGAATGGCTAGTAAAAGGAGCAACTCAGATTGCAACAAATTTAGGTGTTAGTGAGGCTGTTATAGGTGTTACAATGATTGCTATTGGTACAAGTGTACCAGAATTAGCAGCATCTGTAATTGCTGCAGCTAAAAAAGAGAAAGCAATTTCTTTAGGTAATTTAATTGGTTCTAACATTTTTAATATTGGATCTGTTTTAGGTTTAACGTCTATGATAAAAACTATTCCTGTTACAGAGCCACTAATTTTGTCTAGAGATATATTTTGGATGTTATTATTTGCTGCTGCTATTTTACCTTTAGGTTTATTGCCTAAGCGTAATGAGATTAATAAGTTTAAAGGTTTTGCATTGGTTATATTATATGGTGTGTTTATTGTTTTGGTCTTTAAAGGTTAAAACAATATAATTACAATAAGATATAAAAAAAAGGCTTTCTAATTATTTAGAAAGCCTTTTAGTTGGATTTAACTATGTAATCAAATATTAACTAATATTTGCAGATTTTACCGTTTTGATAATACGACCTGCAATTTTGTATGGATCACCATTAGATGCTGGACGACGGTCTTCTAACCATCCTTTCCAACCTTTTTCAACGGTAATAATTGGTATACGTATTGATGCGCCTCTGTCAGATACACCATATGAGAAATCGTTTATAGAAGCAGTTTCATGGTCACCAGTTAAACGTTGGTCGTTAAACTCTCCATAAACAGCAATGTGCTCTTTAACTACTGGTCTAAATGCTTCACAAATTTTCTCGTAAGTTTCTTGGCTACCACAAGTTCTTAAAACAGTGTTAGAGAAGTTGGCGTGCATACCAGAACCATTCCAGTCCATATCTTTACCTAATGGCTTTGGGTGGTAATCTATATAATAACCATAGTCTTCTGTTAATCTGTCAAGAAGGTATCTTGCAATCCAGATTTCGTCACCAGCTTTTTTTGCACCTTTAGCAAATAATTGGAATTCCCATTGTCCAGAAGCAACCTCTTGGTTAATTCCTTCAAAGTTTAAACCAGCATCTATACATAAATCAGCATGTTTTTCTACTAATTTTCTACCATGAGTGTTTTTTCCACCTACTGAGCAGTAGTACATACCTTGTGGTGCAGGATAACCACCAATAGGGAAACCTAGAGGTAATTGAGTTTTTGTATCCATGATAAAGTATTCTTGCTCAAAACCAAACCAAAAGTCATTATCTTCATCTTCAATAGTCGCTCTTCCATTAGATACGTGTGGTGTTCCATCTGCATTTAAAACTTCAGTCATTACTAAGTAACCGTCTCTTCTTGCAGGATCAGGATAAATGGCAACTGGTTTTAAAAGACAATCAGAAGATCCTCCTGATGCTTGTTTTGTAGAAGATCCATCAAAAGACCAGATTGGGCAGTCTTCTAATTTTCCGCTAAAGTCATTTTCAACTTTAGTTTTGCTTCTCATGTTTTGTGTTGGAAAATAGCCATCCAACCAGATGTATTCTAATTTAGATTTACTCATGATAAAAACTCTTTTTTAGTTATTTGTTTACACAAATATAAAATAAAAATAAATTGACCCATTAAAAAATAGAGGTCTAAATGTAATATTTATTAAAAGACTGTTAATAACCCTATATTTTTTAGGGTATCTTATTTTAAGAGTGCTTATTTTTGTAAATTCGTAAAATTAATAACTTAAAATATTTATATGTCAACATTAAGATTTCATGCTATAAAAGAATCATTAAAACATAAACCGATTGTTATCCAAGAAAACCATCGTCGTTCTGAAATCTTTGGAAGCAATGTCTTTAATGAATCCACGATGCGTCAGTATTTAACTAAAGAAGCTTTTGAAAGCGTTAGAGATGCTATACAGTTAGGTAAAAAAATTGACCGAGTTGTAGCTGATCATATTTCTACAGGAATGAAAGAATGGGCAATCTCTAAAGGAGCGACGCATTATACACATTGGTTTCAGCCTTTAACAGGAGCAACAGCTGAAAAGCATGATGCTTTTTTTGAAACAATTGGAGGTGGATTAGCTATCGAAAAATTTGGAGGAGGACAATTAGTACAGCAAGAACCTGATGCGTCTAGTTTTCCAAATGGAGGAATAAGAAACACTTTTGAAGCTAGAGGGTATACCGCTTGGGATCCAACATCTCCAGCATTTATTTATGGTACAACATTATGTATACCAACCGTTTTTGTGTCATACACAGGTGAAGCGTTAGATTATAAAACCCCTTTATTAAGAGCTCTACAAGCTGTAGATAGTGCAGCAGTAGCTGTTTGTAAATACTTTGATAAAAATGTAAAAAAAGTGAATGCGTCTTTAGGATGGGAGCAAGAATACTTTTTAATAGATCGTGATTTAGCAATGTCTAGACCAGATATTGTACAAACAGGACGTACATTGTTAGGTCATGCACCTGCAAAAGGACAACAACTTGATGATCATTATTTTGGAACCATCCCTAATCGTGCTATGGCTTACATGCGTGACCTTGAAACCGAATGTATGCTCTTAGGTATTCCTGTTAAAACAAGACATAACGAGGTCGCTCCAAATCAATTTGAATTAGCGCCAATTTTTGACGAAGCTAATTTAGCGGTAGATCATAATTCATTACTAATGGATGTTATGGATAAAATTGCAGATAGACATAATTTTAAAGTGCTATTTCATGAAAAACCATTTGCAGGCGTTAATGGTTCTGGAAAACATAATAACTGGAGTTTAAGTACAGATACAGGTGTCAACTTATTAGGACCAGGAAAAACACCAATGAGTAATCTTCAGTTTTTAACCTTTTTTATAAATACAATAAAAGCAGTTAATGATAATGAAGAGTTGCTTCGTGCAGCTATAGCTTCAGCGAGTAATGATCATAGATTAGGAGCAAACGAGGCACCTCCAGCAATTATTTCGGTATTTATAGGTCAGCAATTAACTAAGACATTAAATGAGTTAGAAAACGTGACCAATGGTAAATTGTCTCCTGAAGAAAAAACAGATTTAAAACTAAACGTTGTTGGTAAAATTCCTGATGTGTTGTTGGACAATACAGATAGAAACAGGACGTCTCCTTTTGCTTTTACAGGAAATAAATTTGAATTTAGAGCAGTAGGATCTACAGCTAATTGTGCTAACCCAATGACAGTTTTAAATAGTATTGTCGCTAAACAACTAATAGACTTTAAAGTTGAGGTTGATGCCTTGATTGATAAAAAGGATATGAAAAAAGATGATGCTATATTTAATGTCTTAAGAGAGTATATCAAGAAGTCCAAAAATATTTTATTTGAAGGAAATGGTTATGGTGAAGCTTGGGAAAAAGAAGCAAAAAAACGCGGACTTAGTAATAATAAAACAACACCAGAGGCTTTAAAAGCAAAAATATCGAAACAAACATTACAGCTTTTTGAAGAGCTAGGTGTGATGAATACAATTGAATCTGAAGCTAGATATGAGATTGAAATAGAAGAATATGTTTTGCGTATTCAAATTGAAAGTCGTGTATTAGGTGATATAGCACGTAATCATGTAGTACCAACAGCTGTAAGATATCAAAACATTTTAATCAAAAATGTAAAAGGATTAAAAGAGATTTATGGTAAAGACTTTAAAAAGTTTGCACAAGAGCAATTAAATTTAATTGAAGAAATCTCTGAGCATATTGCTTCAATAAATTCAAATGTCACAAAAATGACAGCAGCAAGAAAAGCTTCTAATAATAGTAAAGATTTGGATAAAAAAGCAATGGCTTACTGTAATAATGTTAAATCTTTATTTAAGGATATTAGATATCATTGTGACAAATTAGAATTACTTGTGGATGACGAGCTTTGGCCTTTAACAAAGTATAGAGAATTATTGTTTACTAAATAAACAAAAATAAAAGAAATAAAAAAGCCTCATTTGAGGCTTTTTTTGTGATTTGTATTTAAATCTAGTTAAACAATAATATTCTTGGGTGTAATAAGTGGAAAAAATGAAGGATTGCTTTACGATGGTATATCTCAAAACAATATTTACAAAATGACGCTTGATTTAGATGAAAATAGAACACTATTAATTAGTAATGGTAAAATGCCAGATTGGAAATAAATGTACCTAAACATCAAATTAATTATAAAAGCGCACATATTATTTGTGTGCTTTTTATTTATAAATATCTTTGTTGCTTAACACAACACAATGAGTTCAGAAATTTCAAAACGTTACAGCCAAAGAGGTGTATCTGCATCTAAAGAAGATGTACATAATGCAATTAAAAATATTGACAAAGGCTTATTTCCTAAGGCTTTTTGCAAGATTGTACCAGATTATTTAACTAATGATGATCAATACTGCTTAATCATGCATGCAGATGGAGCAGGAACAAAATCTTCTTTAGCATACATGTATTGGAAAGAAACAGGAGACGTCTCTGTTTGGAAAGGTATTGCTCAGGATGCATTAATAATGAATATTGACGACTTACTTTGTGTTGGTGCTACAGATAATATCATGTTGTCTTCAACCATTGGTCGTAATAAAAATCTAATTCCAGGAGAAGTTATTTCTGCTATAATTAATGGTACCGAAGAATTAATTGAAGACTTAAAAAGTTTTGGAGTTACTATACATAGTACAGGAGGCGAAACTGCAGATGTTGGTGATTTGGTTAGAACAATAATTGTAGACTCTACAGTTACAGCAAGAATAAAACGTAGTGATGTTATTGATAATGCTAACATAAAAGCAGGAGATGTTATTGTTGGGTTAGAAAGTTTTGGACAAGCTACTTACGAGAAAAGCTATAACGGAGGAATGGGTAGTAACGGTTTAACGTCTGCACGTCACGATGTGTTTGATAATTACTTAGCTAAGAAATATCCTGAAAGTTTTGATGCTTCAGTACCTGAAGATTTAGTTTATTCTGGTAACATTAAATTAACAGACAAAGTAGAAAATTCCCCTATTGATGCAGGCCAATTAGTATTATCTCCAACAAGGACTTATGCGCCAATTATAAAAGAGATTTTGTCAAAGTACAAAAGCCAAGACATACATGGTATGGTGCATTGTAGTGGTGGAGCACAAACCAAAATTTTACACTTTGTAGATAACTTACATGTTGTAAAAGATAACTTATTTCCAATTCCACCTTTATTTAAGTTAATCCAAGAGCAATCAAAAACAGATTGGAAAGAAATGTACCAAGTGTTTAATTGCGGACACAGAATGGAATTATATGTCTCTCCTCAAGTTGCAGAACAAATCATTGAAATCTCTAAGTCATATGGAGTTAATGCTCAGGTGATTGGTAAGGTTGAAGCTTCGGAAACAAAAAAACTGACAATAGAAAGTCAGTATGGTACGTTTGTATATTAAATGCTAAACTAAATTTTATACTATGAGATACATTTTTATAATGTGCTTTATGTGTTTTATCAAGGTTACGACAGCACAAATTGTAACAAAAGTAAAAGTGGTTGACACAACTGCATGGAAACAAGCAAATAAATTAGGCGTAGATATTAACGAGGTAACTTTTGTTAATTGGAATGCAGGAGGAGCAAATTCAATTTCAGCATTACTAGCTATTCAGTCTAGTTTACGCTACAAAAAAAATAATCTAATATGGTTTAATGAGCTTAGAACACGATATGGTGTTAACAAGCAAGAAAACCAAAGATTAAGAAAAACAGAAGACGAGCTTGAGCTAATCTCTACGTTAGGATTTAGAAAAGACACATTAACTAATTGGTATTTTTCTGGACGTTTTAATTTTAAAACACAGTATACTAATGGTTTTAATTATCCAAATAGAGATAATTCAATTTCAAGTTTTATGACTCCTGGTTATTTGTTTTTAGGAGGTGGAGCAGAATATGGTAAAAACATCGAAAAATTGTCATTTTACATGTCGCCTTTAACCTTTAAAGCAACTTTTGTTCTAGATCAAGATTTAGCAGATGATGGTTCTTTTGGAGTAGAACCAGCTGTGTATGATGCCTTAGGAAATAAAATTAAGGATGGTGAAAATACACGTACCGAAATGGGTATACTTTTAACCAATTCATACGAAACAGAAGTGCTTGAAAATATTTACATAAAAAACAGATTAAGCTTTTATACAGATTATTTAAATAGTTTCGGAAACATTGATGTCGATTGGGAAGTCGTGTTTGATTTTAAAGTCAATGATTTTGTAAAAGCAACGTTAGGATCTCATCTAAAATACGATAATGACATTAAAATAATTGAAGAAACTGAAGTTGAAGACGAATTTGTAGAAAAAGGAGCCTCTATACAATGGAAACAACTTTTGGGTATAGGTGTAGTAGTAGATTTTTAATTCTTATATTTATAAGAAGCCTTGATCAATAATCTTGTATAAACAACAAAACATAAAAATCTTTACGCTTACTCTTGCTATTATAAACATAGTAGCACTACTTTGTCTTGAGTTTTTTAATAGTCAAATAGTAAGGTTAATTTCAAGTGGTTTGTTTTTGTTTATGTTTTTTAATTTTGATGTTAAAGACAAGTTGTTTATTGCATTTACCAGTCTATTATTTATAGCAGATGCTTTAGATTTGTACTATAACTCACCATATATTATAGAAGCGTATTCTGTTGTTAAAACACTAGCATTTGGTTTGCTTTGTTTTAGTCTTTATAAAAAAATGAAGACTAAAAAATTAGGTAATTCATTATCTGTTTTATTTATAATTGTTATGATTATAAATTTACTTATTGGTTATATCACAGTTTCTGGTGTATCTGGAGGAATGACTGCTAGTCAACTTCTCTCTATTCAAGTTTATTGGTTTTTTTGTGTTGTGGCTGCAGCTCTAGCTGCTAAATATTATTTTTGTACTGAGTCTCCTAAAGCAGTTTATATTATAATTTTTACTTTTTTGTTTGTGTTTACAGACTTATGTGGGTTTATAGCTAATTTTATAGAGGTGCCTAGTTTTTATTACGGAGAAAGACTACTGTATTTATTAGGTTTTTTCTTTTTAAGCCAATACCTGTTTTTTGATCAAATAAAAGATAGAATAAAAGTCTCTTAAGCTATAAGCTTCCTTGATGTAAATAGTTATAATCTTCTAATTCTGTAAGATTATTAATTAGTTTAGAACAGCCGTTTTTAATTAAGTAAATTGTATCAGAAATAGCAATAACATCTTGATATCTATGGTCTGTTAAAATAATGGCTTTATGTTTTTTTTCAATTTCAATTAATAATTTAATTTTATCAATATATAAAGGAGAGATGCCATTAAATGGTTCGTCTAATAATATAATTTTGGCATTCTTTTTTAATATTAAATAAATTTCAATAAGACGTCTTTCTCCTCCTGATAATGTGTTTATTTTATACTGTTTGTATTTAGTAAGTTCAGGAAATTCTACTATAAAATCCTTCCATTTAACATTAAATAATTTAAACAAAACACTAACTTTTACTTGGTTTGGTGTAAAATGGTATTGTGGTAAAAAACTAGCTAATTGGGTTTGGTATAAAGGTTTTTTTAGTGGTTTGTTGTTTAGTCTTATGTGGCTGTATTTCGCGATAAGCGTACCAAAAGCAATATTTAAAACACAGCTTTTGCCAGAGCCATTTCGACCTAAAAGGCTAGTAGTTTTACCTGTCTCAGCTTTTAAATAAATCCCGTTAAGGATTGTTTTTTCTTTAAAATAAAGTTCTACACTATCGATTTCAAAAATCAAAATGGTTTAAATAAATTGGTTAATTAAACTTAAAAATACTACTGTAATAATGGCGTCAATACAATATACAATACCAAATAATTTAAAGTCAGATACTCCTAAATTTTTATAAAAGGTCAGTTTTTGCTTGGCTTCAGTCTGGTTAACAATATACCAAAGTAAGACTATCAAAAATAATTTAGTTATTAAAGCGACTAATATATTTAGACTTCCAAAAACTAATAATAAAATATTAATAGCAATAGACCACGTGGCAAACGTGCGATAATAGTGTAGTATAGCGAATAATTGACTTATCATATGCTTATCAATAACGAATAATGATATATTTATAGTATAATTGCTTCTGAATATATAATTCAACAGTTGTTAAAATTTTAAATAAAGTTAGTTGTCATTTGGGTAAAAAACAATTCTATTTATTAGCTGCTATTCTATTAGTAAATTACTGTATTATTTTTATGTATCCACTGTTTTATAGTAGGATTATTAGAATAATTATCACTTTAATTTGTTTTGGATTTTACTTAAATATTAGAAATAAAGCTAACAGGTTTGTGTTGTATATATTCTTGTTTTTTTTATTGGCAGATGTGTTTTTGTTTTTTTACGAAACCCCTTTGTATGAACTATTAACAAGTTTGTCAAGAGTTGCAGGTTATTTACTAGTGTTAAATCACTTCAAGAAGTTGTATGATCATAAAGCGTCAGATAAAATTGCAGTAGCTGTTTTTGTAATCTTAGGTTTAATTAATTTATTTGGATTGCATTTAGTAACCAATTACGTTTATAATACTTCAAGTTTTACAGTTATAAAAGAGTATAATGTTTATGTCCATGGTCTAGTGCTTATTGCAGCTTGTTTTTATGCAGGAAACAATAATTTTAATCAGACTACTGGTAAATCCTTATTTGGAGCTTTCTTTATTTTTGCTTTAGCATTTGCAGATTTATGTGCTTTAGTGGGTTATTATTTTGATTTTTCTCTGTTTCAATATATAGACAGAACTTTTTATGTTTTTGGATTGATTTTTCTTATTAAATATGCCGAAAAATGCACAACTAAAGTTATTAAAACTTCAAAAAAATAATAGCTTTTATCCTCAATAATTTTTATTAAGATGCTTATAGTTTGTATATAAAAGTATTGCTAGTTCATTAATTATCGTATTTTTGTTTCACAATTTTAAGAAGAAGATGTTAGAGAAATTACAAATAGTAAAACAACGTTTTGACGAGGTTAGTGATTTAATTATCCAACCAGATATTATCATGGATCAAAAGCGTTATGTCGAGCTAAATAAAGAATACAAAGACTTACGACTTTTAATGGATAAGCGTGAGCAATATATCGAGTTTACAGATAACCTTAAAGAAGCAGAAGAAATTATTGCAGATGGTAGTGATGCCGAAATGGTAGATATGGCTAAAATGCAATATGACGAAGCTAAAGAAGGTATTCCTAAATTAGAAGAAGAAATTAGAGTATTGTTAATCCCTAAAGATCCACAAGATTCTAAAAATGCGGTAGTCGAGCTTCGTGCTGGAACAGGTGGTGATGAAGCTAGTATCTTTGCAGGAGATTTATTTAGAATGTACACCAAATACTGTGAAGGTAGAGGCTGGAAAGTAGATACCGTAGATTATAGTGAAGGTACAAATGGTGGTTTTAAAGAAATCCAATTTGAAGTTTCAGGTGAAGATGTTTATGGTACTTTAAAATTTGAAGCAGGTGTGCATCGTGTACAGCGTGTCCCTCAAACCGAAACTCAAGGTCGTGTGCACACAAGTGCAGCAACCGTTATGGTATTTCCGGAAGCAGAAGAGTTTGATGTAGAAATCAATCCAAAAGATGTACGTATAGATTTTTTCTGTTCATCAGGACCAGGAGGACAGTCGGTAAACACAACCTACTCAGCAGTACGTTTAACACACGTTCCGACAGGTTTGGTAGCACAATGTCAAGACCAAAAATCTCAGCATAAAAACAAAGAAAAAGCTTTTAAAGTATTACGTTCTAGATTGTATGATTTAGAGTTGGCTAAAAAAATGGAAGAAGATGCTGCTTTACGTGGTACAATGGTTACCTCTGGAGATAGAAGTGCAAAAATTAGAACATACAATTATCCGCAAGGTCGTGTAACCGATCACAGAATTGGATTAACACTGTATGATCTATCCAATATTGTAAATGGAGATATCCAAAAAATTATTGACGAATTACAATTAGCTGATAATACCGAAAAGTTAAAAGCTAGCGACGAACATATTTAATAACAAGCCTCTTAATTGAGGCTTTTTTTAAAGGCTAGATTATCCTAAAATTTTTAAAATGAAAAAGTAAGTTTTGTGATACTTCACAAAATGATTAAACAGTACTAATGACAACACAACAACTAACAGCACAAATTATTAAAAAGAAGTCTTTTTTATGTATTGGATTAGACGTCGACTTAAATAAAATTCCGGAACATTTATTACAAACCGAAGATCCTATTTTCGAGTTTAATAAAGCAATAATAGATGCCACTCACCATTTATGTGTTGCCTATAAACCAAATACAGCTTTTTATGAAGCCTATGGTTTAAAAGGTTGGAAAGCATTAGAGAAAACGATTAATTATCTAAACACAAACCATCCGGATATTTTTACAATTGCAGATGCTAAACGTGGTGATATTGGTAATACAAGTACAATGTACGCCAAAGCTTTTTTTGAAGATTTAGCATTTGATAGTGTAACTGTTGCTCCTTATATGGGTAAAGATTCGGTAGAACCATTTTTAGCTTTTAAAGACAAACATACTATTATGTTAGCACTAACGTCTAATCAAGGTGCTTTTGATTTTCAAACCAAAACGGTTGAAGGAAAAGAGTTGTACAAACACGTTTTAGAAACGTCCAAATCTTGGCAAAATAGCGAAAACCTAATGTATGTAGTTGGTGCAACAAAAGCCGAATACTTTACTGATATTAGAAAAATTATTCCTAATAGTTTTTTGTTAGTTCCAGGTGTTGGAGCTCAAGGCGGAAATCTTCAAGACGTTTGTAAATATGGTATGAGTGATAATGTAGGCTTATTAATAAATTCTTCTAGAGGAATTATATATGCTTCTAATAATAATGATTTTGCTGAGGCAGCAGCAGCTAAAGCAAAAGAATTACAACAGCAAATGGAAGTTGTTTTAAATAGTAAATAAACAATTGCACGTTTTGTCACGCTAAATTTATTTTAATATCTCATATTAAAAAATCACTATTATTTTAAGCCAAAACTAAATGCTACTTACAGACCAAATAGGTAATACACTTAACATAGATGCTACACCAATACGCATCATATCGTTAGTGCCTTCTCAAACCGAATTGTTATATGATTTAGGTTTAGAAGATAGTATCGTAGGTTTGACTAAGTTTTGTGTGCATCCTATTCATTTAAAAAAAGAAAAACAAATTGTAGGCGGAACAAAGCAGATTAATTTAGATAAAATTAAAGCTTTAAAACCAGATTTGATTTTATGTAATAAAGAAGAGAATACGCAAGCCATTGTTAAAGATTGTCAATCCATTTGTCAAGTTCATGTTTCGGATATTTTTACAATTAAAGATTGTGTTGAGGTAGTCAATCAGTATGGTCAAATATTCAATAAAATAGATCAAGCAAAAGTTATTGTAACTAAAATAGAGGCTAATGTATTAGATTTTAATAACTATATAAAAGATAAACCTACGCTAAAAGTGGCTTACTTTATATGGAAAGATCCTTGGATGGTTGCAGCAAATAGCACTTTTATTAATTATTTATTAGAATTAAATAAATTTGAAAACGTTTATGCTAACCTTAGTCGTTATCCAGAGGTTAGTATAGAAGAGTTAAATAACAATCTGTCAACCGATTTAGTTTTATTATCAAGTGAGCCTTATCCTTTTACTGATAAGCATAAAACCGAATTTAAAAACACAAAAACAATTTTAGTAGATGGCGAATATTTTTCGTGGTATGGATCAAGATTGATTTTGGCGTTTAATTATTTTAAACAATTAAGAGGCAGTTTGTGAAACATCTCTGGCTAAATAACTAAGTCTATTTAGTTTGTCTAAAATTTTAATAGCTTTATAAGCAAACACATCACTGGCTTCGTGATCTGTTTGACGTAAGTTGTAAGCTTGCTCAACTAACTGTTTATAGCGTTTGTTTAGCTTGTTTTGATGTTGTTGTAGTAAGTCTCTACGAGTCATTAGTTTAGTTGTTTGATTTTCAGATAATTAAATTACTTTTTTTATTTAAATAAAAAAAATAATTCAGTACAAAATATCGTAAAAAATAAAAGAGTCTATTCCTTTCTCAAAAAAACAGACTCTATTAACTAACTAAACTAACTCAGTAAAAGAAAGTTGTGAGAAGTTTTCTTTTACGCTGCAAATATCTTACATAAGTTTAGTTTAAATGTTAAGTAAATATTATTCTAAGATTAACTTAAAGATTAATCTTGTAAAGCAAATACTTTCTGTAATAAAGCTGTGGTTCTAGATCCAACTTTAGTTCTTATTTCTTGCTCTTCAACAGCTATCATTGTGTAAACACCTTTTAAAGCCTCACTTGTAACATAATCTGTTAGGTCAGGATTTACATTACTTGTAAAAGGTATAGCATTGTATTTGTTAATTAGATTAGACCAGATTTGATCTGCTCCAACCTTGTCAAAAGAGGCTTTAATCACAGGATTAAATTTGTCATATAAAGCAGTTTGTGTTTTACTTGTTAGGTATTGTGTTGCAGCATCATTATTACCTAATAATATGTTTTTAGCATCAGTAAATGTAATCTCTTTAACAGCATTTACAAATATTGGTGTAGCTTCACCTACTGCATCTTCTGCAGCTCTGTTTAACACTTTTAATCCTTCATCAGCTAAATTACTTAATCCAATATCACGTAAAGCTTTGTCTACTTTTTGTAATTCTTCAGGAAGTAAAATTTTAACTAATTCGTTTTTAAAAAAACCATCAGTTTGGGTTAGTTTAGTCACTTGCTTGTCAATACCTAGGTCCAAAGCTTGTCTTAGTCCGCCTGCAATATCTAAATCGCTAACACTTCCAGATTGTGGTAATTGGTTAACAACCTGTTGTAATTCTGCACAGGCAGTAAAATTTAAAATAATAATAAAGGTCAATATTTTTTTCATGTTCTATAATTTATGGTGTAAATATACTTAATCTTATGATGTTTTTTTTATGCAAAAACTGCGTTTTATGTTAACTATAATTTAATTTAAATGAAAATACTTGCTAATAAGTATCATTTATTGTTTTAAGAAAAAATTACAGTCTTATTATTAAACACCATTACTTTTCGTTTAAGATGAAGCTTTATGGCATTAGCCAACACTATTTTTTCCAGATCACGTCCTTTGGCAATTAAATCTTCTATGGCGTGTGTATGTGATACTCGTGTTACATCTTGTTCAATAATTGGGCCAGCATCTAATTCCTCGGTCACATAATGACTTGTTGCTCCAATAATTTTTACACCTCTTTTGTAAGCAGAATGATAAGGTTTGGCACCAACAAAAGCAGGTAAAAACGAGTTATGTATGTTTATTACCTTGTTTGGATATTGGTCTATAATTTTGCTAGATACAATTTGCATGTAACGTGCAAGTACTATAAAATCTATATCAAAAGTTTTGCATAATTTTAATTGCGCATCTTCAGCTTCAGCTTTAGTATCTTTTGTAACAGGAATATGGTAAAACGGAATGTTAAAGCTATCTGCAATAGGTTTTAAAGTATTGTGGTTACTAACAATAAACGGAATTTCTAAATCTAACTCACCAGAATTATAACGACCTAATATATCATACAAGCAATGGTCGTATTTGGATACAAACAATGCCATTTTAGGTTTGTTATTAGCTTCATAAATGCGCCATTTCATTTTAAAATGTTCAGCTAGATTTATTTTAAAGTTGTTTTTAAACGCATCTATATCAAATTTATCGGTTTCAAATTCACCTTCCAAACGCATAAAAAATATGTCTTGTTCTCTGTCTACATGTTGATCTATATATACAATGTTACCGTTGTTATTAGCAATAAAATTGGTCACTGTTGCAATAATTCCTGATTGATCATCACAATTTATAAGTATAGTAAGTTTTTTCATTTTGATAACATATTGACTACTAATTTAGTCTAAAATTACAAGGCTATTATTTTTGCTTTTAACTTTTAGATAATTACAGATTATATAGCAATATTTTTGAATATTCCGTAAATTGCAAGTCTAAAACAGATTATATTTTAAGAATGACACAAGCAACACCATATAAGCCAAAACATAAAGTTAGAATTGTAACTGCAGCAGCATTATTTGATGGTCACGATGCCTCGATAAATATCATGCGTCGTATCATTCAATCTACAGGAGTAGAGGTGATCCATTTAGGACATGATAGAAGTGTAGATGAGGTTGTAAATACAGCTATTCAAGAAGATGCAAATGCAATTTGTTTGACTTCATATCAAGGTGGTCATAACGAGTATTTTAAATATATGTACGATCTTTTAAAAGAACGAGGTGCAGAGCATATAAAGATTTTTGGAGGTGGAGGAGGAGTAATCCTTCCTTCTGAAATTAAAGAACTTATGGATTATGGTATTGCTAGAATCTATTCTCCAGACGATGGTCGTGCAATGGGATTACAAGGTATGATTAATGATTTGGTAGAACAGTCTGATTTTGCTATTGGAGATGCTTTAAATGGCGAATTAGATATTTTACCAACCAAAAATCCAAAAGCAATTGCTAGAGTGATTTCTTCTGCCGAAAATTTCCCAGAAGTTGCAAAAGACACTTTAGATAAAATTCACAATAAAAATAAAGCTTCAAAAACACCAGTCTTAGGAATTACAGGAACTGGAGGCGCAGGAAAATCTAGTTTGGTTGACGAATTAGTTCGTCGTTTTTTAATAGATTTTCCAGAAAAAACCATTGGTTTAGTGTCTGTAGATCCTTCTAAACGTAAAACAGGAGGTGCGCTTTTAGGAGATCGTATTCGTATGAATGCTATCAATTCTCCAAGAGTATATATGCGTAGTTTGGCGACACGTCAATCTAACTTAGCATTATCTAAATATGTTAATGAAGCGGTTGAGGTTTTAAAAGCTGCCGAATACGATTTAATTATTTTAGAAACGTCTGGAATTGGACAATCGGATACCGAAATTATTGAACATTCTGATGTTTCTCTTTATGTTATGACACCAGAATTTGGTGCTGCAACACAATTAGAAAAAATTGATATGCTAGATTTTGCAGATCTAGTAGCCATTAATAAGTTTGATAAACGAGGATCTTTAGATGCTTTACGTGATGTAAAAAAACAATACATGCGTAACAATAATCTTTGGGATACACCTCAAGAAGAATTACCTGTTTACGGTACCATTGCGTCGCAATTTAACGATCCAGGAATGAATACGCTATACAAAGCCATCATGGATAAGTTGGTTGAAAAAGCAGATTCAGACTTAAAATCTACCTTCCATATTTCTGATGAAATGAGCGAAAAGATTTTTGTAATACCTCCAAGTAGAACACGTTATTTATCTGAAATTGCCGAAAATAATCGTGCTTATGATAAAACAGCAAACACTCAGGTTGAAGTTGCTCAAAAACTTTACGGAATTTATAAAACTATTTGTTCAGTAATGGATGTCACATCGAGCGCAATCGAGATGTCTCTTATTAGTAAGCAAGGACTGGATCAAGATGAGATCCTGAAGCAAGTTCAGGATGACAATAAAGACTTTATAAAGTTACTTATTGCAGAATTTGACCGTGTTAAATTAAACTTGGATCCATACAATTGGGAAGTTATTACTGGTTGGGATGAAAAGGTAAACAAATATAAAAATCCAATTTATACGTTTAAAGTAAGAGATAAAGAGATTAAAATTGAAACACATTCTGAGTCATTATCTCACTTACAAATTCCGCGTGTAGCTTTACCAAAATACCAAGCTTGGGGAGATTTATTACGTTGGACGTTGCAAGAAAATGTACCAGGAGAATTCCCATATACTTCAGGATTATATCCATTTAAACGTACAGGTGAAGATCCAGCACGTATGTTTGCAGGAGAAGGTGGACCAGAGCGTACTAATAGACGTTTTCACTACGTAAGTGCAGGTTTACCAGCAAAACGTTTGTCGACTGCTTTTGATAGTGTAACATTATACGGAAACGATCCAGATTTACGTCCAGATATCTACGGTAAAATTGGTAATGCAGGAGTTTCAATTTGCTGTTTAGACGATGCTAAAAAATTATATTCTGGTTTCGATTTAGCCAATGTAATGACGTCGGTAAGTATGACTATTAATGGACCAGCACCAATGTTGTTAGGTTTCTTTATGAATGCTGCCATAGACCAACAATGTGAATTTTACATTAAAGAAAATGGTCTTGAAAAAGAAGTTGAAGCAAAAATAGCGAAGCTTTATAAAGGTAAAGAACGTCCTACTTATAATGGCGATTTACCAGAAGGAAACAATGGTTTAGGTTTAATGTTATTAGGTGTTACTGGAGATCAAGTATTACCAGCAGACATATATGCAGACATTAAAAAGAACACGATTGCGCAAGTAAGAGGAACGGTTCAAGCAGATATTTTAAAAGAAGATCAAGCTCAAAACACCTGTATTTTCTCTACGGAATTCGCATTGCGATTAATGGGAGATGTACAAGAGTATTTTATTGAGAATAATGTGCGTAATTTCTATTCGGTTTCTATCTCTGGATATCATATTGCAGAAGCAGGAGCAAACCCAATTACACAATTAGCCTTAACCTTATCTAATGGTTTCACTTACGTGGAATATTATTTAAGTCGTGGTATGGACATCAATAAATTTGGACCAAACTTATCGTTCTTTTTCTCAAACGGAATTGATCCAGAATATGCAGTAATTGGTCGTGTAGCTCGTAAAATTTGGGCAAAAGCCATGAAGCATAAATATGGAGCAAATGCAAGAGCGCAAATGCTTAAATACCATATTCAAACCTCTGGACGAAGCTTACATGCTCAAGAAATTGATTTTAACGACATTCGTACAACACTTCAAGCTTTATACGCTATTTACGATAACTGTAACTCATTACATACAAATGCTTACGATGAAGCTATTACCACACCAACTGAAGAATCGGTTAGACGTGCAATGGCAATTCAATTAATTATAAATAAAGAATTAGGATTAAATAAAAACGAAAATCCAATTCAAGGTTCTTTTATTATTGAAGAATTAACCGATTTAGTTGAAGAAGCAGTTTTACAAGAATTTGATAGAATTACAGAACGTGGTGGTGTTTTAGGAGCTATGGAAACCATGTACCAACGTAGTAAAATTCAAGAAGAGAGTTTATATTATGAAACGTTGAAACATAACGGAAAATTTCCAATTGTTGGAGTAAATACTTTTTTAAGTTCTAAAGGTTCGCCAACAGTAATTCCTGCGGAAGTCATTAGGGCAACAGAAGAAGAAAAGCAATTCCAGATAAAAACTCTAGAGAATTTACATAAAGCCAACGATACTAAAGCGATGCTTAAAGACTTACAGCATAAAGCCATTAATAACGAAAATATTTTTGAAGCTTTAATGGATGTCTGTAAAGTGTGTAGTTTAGGTGAAATTACTTCAGCGTTGTTTGAAGTTGGTGGTCAGTATCGCAGAAACATGTAAGCAGAGAACCTCTTTTTTCTTTCTTTAAAAAAGAGCGTGAATCACTTATCCCAAATTTGTTTTGGGATCTCATTATAACTTTTGCTATTTAAAGCATAGTAAAAAATACAAATTCAAAAAACAAAAAAGCGTTTCAATATGAAACGCTTTTTTTACTTTCAATAAAAATATGTCAATGAAACACACCTTTAAAGCACAAGTAAATTGGACAATTAACAAAGGAGAAAGTACAAGTAACCCAAGGACTTTTAGTAGAAATCATAAAGTAACGATTGCTAACAAAGTTTCGGATTTATCCGTGTCTGCAGCAAAAATTTTTAGAGGAGATGATACGTTATACAACCCTGAAGATTTATTATTGTCGGCTTTAGCCTCCTGTCATATGATGTCTTATTTATATGTCTGTGCACAACATAATATTGAAGTTTTAAGCTATACAGATGACGCTGAAGGTGATCTGGAAGTATTGGCTTCAGGAAGCGGAAGTTTTAAAATAGTACGATTAAAACCTGTAGTGACTATAAAAAATGAAACTCAAAAAGAGTTAGCACAAAGCCTTCATAGTAAAGCAAATCAACTGTGTTTTATTGCTAATTCTTGTAATTTTCCAATATTACATGAAGCTATAATACAAGTGGAATAATTTCATTTTAAAAAAAAGTTCTGAATTTTTGCATCTTTTTAATGTTTCTTCCGTCTATTATATGAACATTAAAAACAAATAATATGAAAAATATAGAATGCACATGCAACTGTGATGGTTGCGCTAAAGGAAATTGTCAAAACTGCACTTGCGAGAATTGTACTTGTACGACTTGTAATTGTTAAGTAAGACTTAAAACAGATATTAATAACGCTAGTTTTAGTAATTTTATACTAAGATTAGCGTTTTTTTTAACACATAATTATGGATACTCAAGACATTTGGAAATTACATGCTGACGATATCAAATATTTTATTTTTAGTAAAGTGAAAGATGAAGTAATTACAGAAGATTTGTTACAAGAAACCTTTATAAAGGTACACACTAAATTAAACACGCTAAAAGAGGAAGATAAGCTTAAATCTTGGGTGTTCTCGATTGCTAGATATACGGTTTTAGATTATTTTAGAAGTAAAAAAATAGTGTATGAAACTACAGAAGAAGACTTTGTTTTTGAAGAACAAAAGTTAGAACATACTGAAGCCGATTGCTTACCAGGTATTATTAAAAGCTTACCAAAAAAATACAGAGATCCTTTATTTTTAAGTGACATAAAAGGATTAAAACAACAGCAAATAGCAAACCAATTAAATTTAGCTTTGCCAACGGTTAAGTCTCAAATACAACGTGGTCGAAAAATGATTGTTCAAGGTTTTGTAGACTGTTGTGATTTTGTAATTAATGACCAAGGATTTTTGGTTGGAGAAGTTAAAGACAAAGCAGACTGCAAAATGTGTCATTAATTAGTATCTTTGTAAACTATGGTTTTCACCATATTTTACTTATAATATTATACAAGACATGTCTTTTAAAAAATACCATCCTTCACTTAAAGAAAATATTGAAAAAGCAGGTTTAGAAACTACAAATGCATTTCAAAAACAAGTTATGCCTTTAATTAAAGGTGGTAATGATGTGTATGCAATAGGAGCAAAAGGTTGTGGTAAAACAACAGCTATGATTATTAGTGCTGTACAAAAATTAGGAGCCGAAGCATTTGAAGACTCTCCAAGAGCTTTGGTTGTAGTTAAAGACAAACAGGCAGCTTTAGATTTAAAAGAGCGTTTTGATGTTTTTACTAAAAGAACAGACTTACGTGTGTATTGTGCTTACGAGGAATATGATTTAGAAAAACAACGTGAGGAAGTGTATTATGGCGTTGATGTTTTAATTTCAACACCAAAACGACTAAGTAAATTATACCATTTAAATAGTTTGCATTTAGGAGAACTGCAGTTGTTTATGATTCATGATGCAGATTTTATTGCACGAAACAATTTACACAACTATGTTTTAAGATTAAGTGAAAGTGTACCGAAAGCTAAATTTGCAATCTTTTCTGAAACTTTTAATCCAAAACTTAAAGCATTTCAAGATTCATTTATGTACAACGCAAGAGTTGTTGATTTTAGTTAAGTTTAATTAAAACTGAACATTTATAACAAATGGAATTACCAAAATATCACCAAACTTTTATGCCAATTTTGGAAATACTGAATACGGTTGAAGTTATAAGCAGTAGAGAATTAGCAAGAAAAGTTAGAGATAGTTACTATTCAGAACTTCCTAAAGAGCTTTTGGACAAAAAAACAAGTTCGGGAGCAAATGTATTGATTGATAGAATACTTTGGGGAAAATCATATCTGAAAATGGGTAAATTTGTTTCTTATCCCAAAAGAGGTTTAGTTCAATTAGCAGAGAAAGGCAAACAGACATTGATTAGCGGAAAACTTGTATTATCAGATTTACAAAATGATCCAGATTTTATTAACCATCGCTCGTCGGTTCAAAGTAAAAAGGAAAATCAGTTAGAAATAGAAACAATCGATGCTGACAATGCATCTCCACAAGACTTAATTGACAATGGATTTTCAACTATTGAAACTGAAGTAAAAACAGAACTATTAGATAAATTAAAAGAAATTGACCCATATTTTTTTGAAAAGGTAATTTTAATATTATTAAAAAAAATGGGATATGGAGATTTTATTGAAACTTCAAAATCAGGTGATGGAGGAATTGATGGAATTATAAATGAAGACAAACTCGGTCTTGAAAAAATATACACTCAAGCTAAAAGGTACACAGAAAACAAAGTTAGAGAAAAAGATATAAGAAATTTTATTGGAGCAATGAGTGGAGATACTACGAAAGGAGTATTTATAACAACTTCGACTTTTGATGATGCTGCAATAAAGAAAGCAAGAGAAGCTCATCATTCGATAATATTAATTGATGGCTCAAAACTAGTTGACTTAATGCATCAATATAATGTTGGAGTTCAAGTAAAAATAACTTACGAGGTTAAGGAACTTGATAATGACTTTTTCGAAGGAGAATAACTAATCCACATACCTTATATGACGGTTTTGTGTATGGTTAGTTGCGTGTTTAAGCAACTAATTTAGCAAATAATAACCGAATAGAATATTCGTAGGTAGGCTAGTACTAGCAATTAATTATACACGGTATTACAGCACGTATTTATTCCTCAAAATATTTTTAGAAGCAATTTTCGCCTCGTTCACGTATCCACTTTTTTCGTCCGCAATATTTTTTAATTCCGTTTCGGTTTTCAATTCTAATTTTTGTTCGTAATGTTTAATCAGTTTTAGGTTTTCCGCATTTTTTTCCGCTAATTCTTTTTCAGGGAACAATTTGTTCAGTACTTCTTTATTCATAGCCAAGAAAATAATCAGTAAAGTCAGAAATATTGGATTTAACTTAATTGGTCCAATTCCGAATATTACGTTTGAATAATAAATATCAATCAGATTTAGGGTTCCGAGATTCAAAGTCAGTCCGAATATATAAACAAATAGTTTTTTGCTCTTAAAATACAAAAGCGTTGAAATTCCAATTAATCCAATTCCCACGTAATGCTTATAATTCAGAGTATAATTCGTAAAAAATGTAATTCCGATTGAGATTATTAAAAGAATTATTGAAATCAGAAGTGGAATTATGTCTTTACCAATCATTTTTCTCATATGTGCTGTAACTTATTATTAGTTCTAGTCTACTAAATGCTAAAATCCTCGCAGATTTTCTATTTGGTTTTTACTTTTTGCTCTAGTATTAAACCACGAAACAAAACATATACAAGTCGCTAATTTTAATACTTAAAGAGTTAGCATCCAGGTAGTCTGAAGTTTTCTAAACTTTCTGATTTCTCTTTTTAATATTGGGACATAATCTTTACCGTTACTATTACAAGTTTCTAAACGATTACAGTTTTTATAAAGTCTGTTAGTTAATCTAACTACAGAAGCAATATGTCTATGCTTCTTGTCTTGACAATGCTCTAATTCGGCATTAATAATTTCTGGAGCAAGAGATTCTGAATGTTGTACTAGGTCGCCAGAAAAATAAATATTAGCATCTTCTGTTCCGTCGTCATATAAGTAAGATAAATCTTGACTTAAATAACTAGAAATACTTCTAGATAGCACAAAAATCTGCATAGCTTGCTTATAAATTGGCAAATCCGAAAGATGCGAAGGTGGTTGTACAGACATTTAAATTTTTCTTTTTATCAAAAATAATCACAAGACAATATATTTTGCTTTCGATTTTAAATCAAAAAGCTATATTTGCTTTAGTTATTAAATTATTTATTAGTTTTACTTTAATATGAGTGTTGATAGTCTGAATTGGAAAATTTTAAAGTGTTTGCAGCAAAATGCAAGACAGTCTAATGCCGAAATTGGCAGACAGGTAGGAATAACCTCTCCTGCTGTTTCAGAGCGTATAAAAAAAATGGAAGATTTAGGAATTATCCAAAATCATATTACTTTAATTTCACCTTATGAAGTCGGTTACCAATTAAAAGCTTTGATTACTCTGCAAGCTTTTATGGGTAAACTCAAACCGTTTTTAGAAAAGGTAAAAACGTTTGACGAGGTGGTAAATTGCTATCGTATTACAGGTAATGAAAATATTGTAATGGAAGTCATATTAAAAAACCACAAACATTTAGAAGCTTTTATTGATCAGTTAATTATTTATGGCGAATGTAAAACACAAATTATTTTGTCACATGTGGTTAAAAATAATGCCATTACAAAGTATTAACTAATCTACAATTAAATGCGGAATCGTATTTAAATCCCAATCAATAACTAAACCTCCTGCTAAAGATTGTGTGATTTCTTTACCGTATAGATATTCGCATAAATACAAAGCAGCCTCAAAACTTTTTGCGCCTCCAGCAGACGTGATATATTTACCATCATGAACAAATAGAACGTCTTTTTTAATGTCTAAATCTGGATAACGTTGGCGCATTTTATCTATATCACTCGGGAACGTTGTGGACACTTTATTATTTAAAAGTCCTGCTTCGGCTAAGACAAAAGCACCATCACAATGTGAGGTTACAAATTGGGCTTCCTTGTCAATTTGTTTTACAAAGTCAATCATAGCTTTGTCTTCAAGGTCTGTGTCTAAATGGTGCTCTGCACTTGGTACTACTAAAATATCAATTTTAGGTAAGCTATCTGTTACATAATTATAGTCTGGTAACAAACGCATACCTTCAAAAGTGGTAATAGCTTGGTCTGTATTAGCTACAGTAAAGACATTCATAGCTTTAATGTTTTCTCTAAAAATAGTATGCTGAAAAATATCAAAAGGAGCAGTCAATTCAGTATTAAAAGTACCATCCATAATTAAAAACGCTACATTATATCTGTTGGGTTTTAAGTCAGGAAATGGTTTTGTTTTAACAACGTCTTTTTTGTTGGTATTATTAAGATCTACTTTTTTGTTTTCAATATTATTACAGCTTACTAATAATATTAGGGTTAAAATATATAATATGTTTTTCATAATTTAATCAATGCGCCAAGGTGGATGTATTCTGTTATTGCCTGCTTTAAATAATATAATTTGATTTCCGTCAGGATCTAATAATTTGGCTTCTTTCCAAAGCCAAGATTTATCTTCAGGTTGAGATGTAAAAGTAATTCCTTTTTGTTGTAGTTGAATAACTAATGATTCTAAATTATCATCTTCAAAGTAAATTGTAGTATTGTCGTTATTTTGCATACTTTCATTTAAATGAATAGAAAACGTAGCATCACCATCAGGACATAAAAACCTTGCGTAACGTGGTAAAGCGTCAACAATAAGTTTAAGGCCTAATTGTTTGTAAAAGGCAATAGCTTTTTTTAGGTTTCTTGACGAAACAGTCACTTGGTTTAAATTCATGCTACATTTGGTTTTGCTTTCATGTATTGTTTTAATATAAATAGTAATAACATGCATAATACACCTAGACTTGTCATGATGTACCATGTATTCTCATAACCATAGCCTTCAACAAGTTCCATACCTGATTTATGTCCAAAAATATGAGCAAAAGAAAAGGCTATAGAATACAAAGCCATATATTCGCCTTGATTTCCTTTCTTGGCTTGCTGCAATGCAAACGCGTTGGCAAAAGGGAAAGCAATCATCTCTCCAACTGTCATTAAAAACATTCCGAAAATTAATATTCCAGTCCAACTAGTAAAGTTTAATATTAAAAAGCTAATGGCTGTTAAGTAGGCACCAAACAATATTAAAGTAGTTTTTGTAAAACGAGTACTTTCTAAATATTTAATTAATGGCATTTCTAAAAGGAATATAAAAAAACCATTGGCACCAAGTAATAATCCTATTTGAAGCTCACTTAAAACATGAATTTCTCTATAATATAAAGGCATTGTAGAAAAGTACTGTAAAAATATAAATCCAAATAAAAACAATGCAAATAAGAATATAATAAACGGTTTGTCTTTGTAAGCAGAGTATGGATTGTCTACAATTATGTTATCTTGAATGCGTGTTTTTTTAGGATTTAAAACTTTAATTAAAAGTAATGTTGCTGCAATGCAAGTAATACCATCTACCCAAAACAAACCACCATAACCCAATCCAACAATTATTAATCCACCAACTGCTGGTCCAGCTGAAAACCCAAGGTTAATAGCCAGTCTAATTAAGGTAACGCTTCGTATTTTGTTTTCGGGTTTACTGTAAGCACTTAAGGCTACAAACATGGCAGGTCTAAACATATCTGCAACTATCATTAGTATAAAAATACCTAGAGATAAACTAAATATATCTTTTAAAAACTGTAAGGCAATAAACATGAAGCCTGAAACAAACAAGCTAAAAACCATGATTTTGTAATAGCCAATTTTGTCTGTTAGTTTTCCGCCTAACCAAGACCCTAATACAGATCCTAATCCAAAAGCGGTCATGATTGTCCCAACGTTAGATAATGTAAAACCTAAGTCTTCGGTTAAGTACAACGATAAAAAAGGAATAACCATAGTACCTGCTCTATTAATTAAGGTAATTAAAGATAGCCACCATACTTCTTTTGACAGTCCGTCAAAAGTACTAATGTAATTTTTTAATAGTTTTTTCATTGGTTTGGTTGTTGTTATAAATGTAAAAAGTCCAACCGTTAGGTTGGACTTTTTTGTATTGTATTAATTGATATTTATATCATAATAACATATAGCAAGTCCAACTACTTGTATCTCTACAAGAGGTTTGTTTACTTAAATATGTAATGACTAAATTCATTTTTCTTCAATTTGTTAAGTCAAAGCTAATCAAAATTTTGAATAAGTTGTATTTTTGAAACAAATTTTTAAAATAGTTTTTCAAAAGTAATGGTACGATATTTAACTTTCTTTTTAATAGTTTTTGTTACTATTGGTTGTGGTCAGGACAAAAAACCATTGTTAGGTGATACCGCTTTCCAACGTAAAATGAATGCAGATTTTAAAGATGCAGCAAAATCTCCATTAACAGATAGAGATCGTAAAGTGTTTTCTACGCTTGATTTTTTTAAATTTGATAGCTTATATGTTGTTACTGCTAATTTTAAAAGCACTCCAAACCAACCGTCTTTTAAAATGAAAACGACTACAGATAGAGTAGTGGATTATAAAAAGTATGGCGAAGTAAGTTTTAATTTAAATAATAAAACACTTAAATTAAATGTATATCAAGATATTGAAATGGCTGCAGAATTAGGAGAGGAGGAAGCTTTGTTTTTACCGTTTATGGATAATACCAATGGAGTCGAAACTTATAAAGGAGGTCGTTATATAGATGTGAAGTTGCCTAAAAATAATCAAATGTTAATCGATTTTAATACAGCTTACAATCCATATTGTGCTTACAATAGTATGTATTCTTGTCCTATTGTACCTAATGACAATATTTTATATGTTCGTATTGAGGCTGGCGTAAAAAAATACACCAAAGTTATTCCTTAAAACTGTTTAGCTAACCAAATGCCTAAAAAAACAGCTAAAAAGCCTAGAATAAAACTAGCTATGGTATATATAGCAAAGCTGGTAAAATCTCCAGATTTTAAAAACATGTGATTTTCATAGGCAAAGGTTGAAAACGTTGTAAAACCACCACAAAATCCTGTAGCTAATAATAAGGTTTGATTATTACTAAGGGTATTGTTTTTAAGTGCCAAACCTAAAATTAAACCAATTAATAAACTTCCTATAATATTGGCTAAAAACGTACCATATGGTATTCCGTTTTCCGAGTTGTTTAAAGTCTTTCCAATAATATAACGTAGTACACTTCCAAATCCACCACCAATAAAAACTAATACAAGTTGTTTCATTTTTAATGACTTTGTAGTGCGTTATTATTATTAGGTGCTAATGGTAAATAAATTTCGGTAATCCATTCCGCAGGATTAGCAGTATTTGTTGGGTCTGTTAAATAGACTTCTAAAGCAACACCAGTTTGATCTGTATTTAAATTGTTGTCTTTTTGATAAGCCATAGCAGTGTTCCATGCTTCTTCAAGATTTGAGTAATTTCCTTTTAAAGTGGTTTTTAAAGCTTTAAAAGGTAGCAGTTGACCTGTTAATATATAATCCTCAGTAGTTATAACTTTATCAGCAGTTGGCATAGCACAAGAAAACATGACTGAGTTGTTTTCTAAATCCCATTTATGATAAATTACAAAAGGTGCTCCAGATGGAATAATGTTGTTTTTTGTAAAATACTGTCCAACTTTAGGTAACATTTCTTTTATCTTATCTTTAAAATTATCCATTTTAGCAGATGTGGTATTGTACAAGTAAAACCCTCCACCATGTTCTGTAACACCATTTACTTTTACGCTGTATTGTTTCATGCTTTCAACCACTTTTTTATCTAATAACTCTAAACTACGCTCATAATAAGGTCCAATTTGCTTATCCATTCCACCATTAAAAGCATTGTATGCTTTAAATCCAAAAGGAAGATTATTACCAGAAATTGTCCAAGTCACATCAGTACTACCATCTTTATTATCTTCAAATAACCAAGTCACTTCAGAGCTAGGATATTCTCCAAATTGCATAGTTTGAGTTATGGTTTTATTTGGATTGGTATCTGTAGTAGTCATTGTGCCAGTTTCTGTATTATCAATCCAAGAGTATGAGCCAGCGATCCCTTCCGTTTTATCAGGATATGTAATAGTCATGTCTGGTTTTTCTTCAACCCAAGCATTCCAATCTTCCCAATTTTTAAAATCAATAACTTCTTTATAAATTAAACTAGTAGGAGCTTGTATAGTCTTGGTTCTTGAAACACTGTAATCATTTGGTTGTACAGCAACATAAATAGCAATTGCGATGATAGCAATTAGCAATAAAAATAATATGTATTTAAAGTATTTCATTGGTTTTGGGAGTATTGAAAGGTTTATTATTTCAAAGATAATCAAATTATAATATGTCAAATAATCTTATCTTTAGGCACTATTAAAAACAAACTAACATGAAATTAAAATCAATATTAAGTGCAGCTTTTGTAGCTACACTTTTAGTGTCTTGCGGAAACGAAAAGACCAAACAGGAGGAAACACCTAAAACAGAAAAAAAGCAGAGTGTTGAGACTGCTTTTAATTTTAATGTCGAAGAATTTGCAGACATTAAAATATTACGTTATCAAATTCCAGGATGGGATAAATTAACATTAAAGGAGCAAAAGTTAGTGTATTATTTAACACAAGCAGGATTAGCTGGTCGCGACATAATGTGGGACCAAAATTACAGACATAATTTAAAAATTAGAACAGCTCTAGAAAATGTTTACACAAATTTTAAAGGAGATAAAAGCTCAGACAATTGGTCTGCTTTTACAACTTATTTAAAGCGTGTTTGGTTTAGTAATGGGATACATCACCATTATTCAAATGATAAATTAACTCCAGAATTTTCTCAAGATTATTTAAAAAGTATTTTAGCTGAGACTAATACAGTTTTAGAAGGTGAAGCTTTTGATGTTATTTTTAATACACAAGACACAAAAAAAGTAAACCAAGCTAAAGGTGTCGATAATGTGTTAGAAAGTGCTGTTAACTTTTATGGTCCTGATGTGACTAATGCAGATGTCGAGTCTTTTTATGGTAAAATGAAATCTCCGGATCCTAAAAAACCATTGTCTTATGGTTTAAACTCTCAGTTGGTTAAAGAAAACGGAACTTTAAAAGAACGTGTTTATAAATCAGGAGGTTTATATGGTAGTGCAATTGATGAAATTGTAAAATGGTTAGAATTAGCTCAAGGAGTAGCAGAAAACGAAGCACAAGGTAATGCCCTAAGTTTATTAATTAAATATTACAAAACAGGAGACCTACAAACATGGGATGACTATAATGTAGCATGGACTGCTGCAACTGCAGGAAATGTAGACTATATAAATAGTTTTATCGAAGTTTATAATGACCCATTAGGTTATAGAGGGTCTTATGAAACTATTGTACAAATCAACGATTTTGATATGTCAGCAAAAATGGCTGTTTTATCTGAAAATGCACAATGGTTTGAAGATAATTCTCCTTTAATGAAAGAACATAAAAAAGAAAACGTTGTTGGTGTAACGTACAAAGTTGTCAACGTGGCAGGAGAAGCTGGAGATGCCTCACCAAGTACACCAATTGGTGTAAACTTACCAAATGCTAACTGGATTCGTGCAGCAGTTGGAAGTAAATCTGTGTCTTTAGGAAACATTATTCATGCCTATAATAATGCAGGAAGTACAGGTCGTTTAAAAGAGTTTGTACATGATGATGAAGAGTATGAACTAGAAGAAAATTATGGACAATTAGCAGATAAATTACATACCGCTTTACACGAAGTTATTGGTCATGCTTCAGGACAATTAAATCCAGGTGTTGGAGAAACTAAAGAAACACTTAAAAACTATGCTTCAACACTTGAAGAAGGTCGTGCAGATTTAGTTGGATTATATTATTTATACAACCCTAAATTACAAGAATTAGGTTTAGTTGAAGATTGGAAAAAAGTAGGTATGGCTGCTTATGATGGCTACATTCGTAACGGATTAATGTCTCAATTAATTAGACTTAAACTTGGTGATGACGTAGAAGAAGCTCACATGCGAAACAGACAATGGGTTAGTGCTTGGGTTTTTGAAAAAGGACAAGCAGACAATGTTATTGAAAAAGTGACTCGTGATGGTAAAACATATTTTAACATCAACGATTACGAAAAATTACATGACTTATTTGGACAATTATTACGCGAAACACAACGTATTAAGTCAGAAGGAGATTATAAGGCTGTAGAAGATTTAGTAGAAGGTTATGGTGTAAAAGTAGATCAAGCAATTCATGCTGAGGTTTTAGAGCGTAACAAACAATTTAAATCTCCTCCTTACAGTGGTTTTGTTAATCCTGTTTTAGTACCAGAAACTGATGCAGACGGTAACATTAAAGCTATTAATGTAACACAACCAGAAAGTTTTGAAGGTCAAATGTTATTTTACAGTAAAAACTACAACTTCTTACCAGAAGAAAATTAAAAAAATAATACCGCTGTAGCGGAAATAAAAAAGCCTTAATCCAATTAGATTAAGGCTTTTTTTTGATATTAATTGTATTTTTTACTTTGGTAAATAGGTATTTTTAATCCAACATAAAGGTCAGTTGATTTTGAATTATCAGAGATAATATTTGATAAAATAGAACTAGATCCAAGTGTTAAAGGTCCTAATCTAAAACCTGCTCCCCAAGCAGTATCATCATATTGTCTAAAACTAACAGGAGTGTAAAAGCTAAACCATTTAGTCTCAATGCGTGGTGATATTGTAACCGCATTGTTAATTTTGTTAGTAAATTGAGTGTTGTTTTTAATTAATGAGAAAGCACCTTGTAAGCTTAAATATATAGATCGGTCAATATGGTAATCTGCACTAAGGCGTAATGCAGTGGGTAAATTAACTTTAATTTCTTTTGTAATTTCAGTAAAACTATAGTTTTCATTTAAAAACTCTTCAGTATCATTATAATTTATGGTACTTTCAGTTTGGTTGTTTAAGTCATAGTTATATTGTGTTACATCATCATAAGTAATTGATCCTATATCTGTAACAGCTAATCCTACTTTTAATAAGTATTTATTATGCCCTTTGCCATCCGTCGTATTATTTCTTCTCCACTCATATGTAAAACCTAAATCAGCACCAAAACCAGTTTTTAAGTCGTCAAAATCTATAGGATCATCTTCATAAATATCGTTTCTACTCCCATAATTAATACTCCCAGCAGTTGTTATAGTTTGTGCAGATGCATCATAATTTCCTGAAAATCCTGGACTATTAAAAAACGATACACCAGCACCTTGTAATAGTTTTAAAGTAATACCTCCTTTTAAAAAGTGATCATAATCATCATACAAAATACGACCATAACTTATACCAAGTTCTGCCCAAGCATGAGTTGTAGAAACTAAGTTACTAGAATCAAAATCAAAATCATTAGTTTCATCAAACGATTCGTTTAAACTCTCAAATAATGAGCCATTAATATTATTGATGTTGGCAAATCCTCTTAATCTAGTAATAACACCAATACTGTTATTAGCATTAATATTAAACATAAATGAAGGCCCTATAATATCTGCATTAGAAAAAAAGTTGTTTTTTTCAGAAGCAGATATTTGTGCTGTGTTATCAATATCTACATCTTCACCAAATAATTCTCCAAAATCTATAGCGTAATAATCACTACCTATAAAGGTACTTGCAGACATAAGGTTTATATCGGTTTTAAATCTAGAATCAACAATGTTAGAAGGATTATCTATAACGCCTATTATTCCAGAATAGTTGTCAATAGAGTGCCCTACGTAACTTTGAGATAGACCTAAATAAGAAAATAAGGAAAATGTAATCGTGGTTAGTGACTTAAAATAATTCATGATTAATATATTAGTTTTATTTGCAAATAAAACTAATATTAAATAATATGACTAACTATTTTTTACTTGAAAATAACTTTTATAGCCACAATCATACCTATAAAACCAAGAAAGGCTAATAATATCCATAATACACCTTTGTAATGTATTTTATGTAAATTCAAATCCTTACGGTACATCCTGATTAACACTAATATAAATGCTACAGCAAATAAAATTCCAAAAACGATTTGTCCTTTACTAAACATAATTTATTTTTAAGCAAAATTACTAAAACTAAGGACTAACGTCAAGGAATAAATAATAATAATATGCAAGATAAAATAGAAGCAGTAAAAGCCTTTCATACAGCATTTAAAATTGGACATTTAGAAGCTCCAAAAGCTAATTTAGGTACAGAAAAAAACAAGCTTCGTCACGAGTTAATGCGCGAAGAAAATGCTGAGTACCTTCAAGCAGCAGAAAATAATGATTTGGTAGAAGTAGCAGATGCTCTAGGAGATATGCTTTACATTTTATGTGGTACTATTATTGAACATGGTATGCAGCATAAAATAGAAGAAGTCTTTAACGAAATACAAAAAAGTAACATGAGTAAATTGGGTGAAAATGGAGAGCCAATTTATCGTGAAGATGGTAAAGTTTTAAAAGGACCTAATTATTTTAAGCCTGATATCAAAGCTATTTTAGATAAGTAGTCTAGTACTGTTTTAAAATTATAGATCATAAAAAAAGCAACCATTATGGTTGCTTTTTTATATATAAATTAGAGTTTTGAACTTAAAGCTTAATTCTCCATCCAAAAGGATCTTCAGCTTTATTAGTTTGTATAGCTACAATACGATTTTTTAATTGTGAAGCAAAAGATTGGTCTTGTTCAGGGATTTCAAAATCATTTCCTCTAAAACCAAAACCAGAAATTGGAGAAATAACAGCAGCTGTACCAGCTCCAAACATTTCTTTTAAACTTCCGTTTTTAGAGGCTTCAACCAATTCACTTACTTTAACTTTTCTAACTTCAGTTTTTATACCTTCAGCTTCCGCTAATTGTAAAATACTTTTTCTTGTAATTCCATCTAAAATACGGTCACTGACAGGAGACGTTAAAAGGGTATCATTAATACGTACAAATACATTCATCGCTCCAGCTTCTTCAATATATTCATGTGTGGTATCATCTGTCCAAATAACTTGTTGGTAACCTTTATCTTTAGCTAATTGTGTTGGATAAAATTGTCCAGCATAATTACCACCAGCTTTAGCAAAACCAACACCACCATTAGCACTACGTGAGTATTGTTCTTCTATTAAAACATTAACTTTTCCAGAAAAATAAGCTCCAGAAGGTGCTGTAGCAATAATAAATTTATAAGCATCAGCAGGTGAAGCATGAAATCCGTTACCTGTTGCAAAAACATATGGTCTAATGTATAACGAGCTACCTTCGTTTGTAGGTATCCAATCTTGGTCTACATCTAACAAGGCTTTTAAACCTTCCATAAAATAATCTTCAGGTAATTCTGGAATAGCTAGACGCTTTGCAGACAAGTTTAATCGCTTAACATTGTCCATTGGTCTAAATAAAAAACGGTCACCATTGTTGTCTTTGTAGGCTTTCATACCTTCAAAAATAGATTGTCCATAATGAAAAATCTTAGACGATGGGTCTAATGTAATTGGACCATAAGGCACAACTTCTGGCTTATGCCATTTGCCATCTTTATAATCGCAGGTTAACATATGATCAGAAAACACTTGTCCAAACGCTAAATTGTTAAAATCAATCGAGCTTATTTTAGACGTTTCTGTTCTAGTAATTTTTATATCGTTTTTGGTTAAAGTAGCCATATATTGTGGTTGAATTTCTTTTACAAAAATACAGAATTATTACTTAGAAAGTAAGCAATTAACCTTAAAATACTATCTTTGGAAATACGAATCTAACAAATTATAACATGAAAAATTATGTAATACTTATAGCATTATTAATCACAATAGTTGCTTGTAAAACCGAAACTAAAACCGAAACAGAAACTGTTACAAAAGAAGATGTTACTGCTAAAACAGAAGCTGTAACTTATAAAACTTTTGGAAAAGAAATTATATCTGATGACGCTATAGCATCTGTATCAATGGTAGACCATTACATGAGTTTAAAAGCAGGAGATAGTATTCCAGCTAAAGTCACTTTAAAAGTAAAAGAAGTATGCCAAGCTAAAGGATGTTGGATGACAGCAGATTTAGGTGATGGTAAAGAAGTTATGGTTAAGTTTAAAGACTATGGTTTTTTTATGCCTAAAAATATAGCAGGAGAAGAGGTAATTGTAAATGGTTTAGCATATATAGAAGAAGTATCTGTAGATGACCAACGTCATTATCTTGAAGATAAAGGTGCAGCTAAAGCCGATATTGAAAAAATAACAGAACCTAAACGTACATTCTCATTTCAAGCAGATGGTGTTTTATTAGTTGAAAAACAATAAAATGAAACAACGTGTTTGGATAATTTTATTTGTGGTTTTAACGTCATGCAATTCTAAAACAGAAACTCCAGTTAAAGCTAAAAAGGTGTATGATATGTATGTGCCTTCAGAAATGTCAAAATTAATGTTGGACATGTATGCGCATAATTTAGAGCTTAAACAGCAAATTATTAATGGCCAAAGCCCAACACAATTTCCAAACCATTTCTTAAATATTCATTCAGCTCAGTTGTCAGATTTTCAAATTAGAGATCAACAATTTAAAAGTTTTTCAAATCTATTTATAACAGCTCAAAAGGAGATTTACAATACAACATCTACTTTAAATTTAAAAGATAGATTTAACAACACGATCAATACATGTATTGCTTGTCACAGTAAAATATGTACAGGTCCAATACCAAAAATTAAAAAACTTTTAATTAAATAATAAAGTTGAAACCAAAAATAGAAATTACAAAAGACGGTTCTTCAACCCTAGTGCATCACAAATATAATGCACATTATCATTCCACTTTTGGAGCAATCGAAGAGTCCGATTTTGTTTATATAAACACAGGATTGTTATATTTTTTGTCAACTGAAAGTGGGCAGAATTTAAAACAGTCCTGTTCTGTTTTAGAATTAGGTTTTGGTACAGGACTTAATGCTTTTAATACACTTTTAAAAACGGAAGATTTACCGTTAAACATCCATTATTTAGGTATAGAAACAGATCCTGTGCCAATGGATATTATATCGCAATTAAATTATCCAGAACAACTCTTAGCAAGTCATAAAACTGAAGTTTTTAAAACGATGCACCAAACTATTTGGGAGCAACCCAATCAGATTACTAAACAATTTGTATTAGAAAAACGCAAGCAAGACATCATGGATTTAAAGGTTAAAAATGAATATAATGTTATTTATTTTGATGCTTTTGGACCTGCTGAACAGCCAGAACTTTGGACAGAATCTGTTTTCAAAATAATGTTTGAGGCATTACAACCTAATGGCGTTTTAATGACGTATTGTGCACAAGGAGCAGCCAGACGAGCTATGCAAAGTGCTGGTTTTACAGTAACCAGATTACCAGGACCACCAAGTAAACGTCATATTTTAAGAGCTATTAAAAGTTGTTAATTACTTGTTTCTTTTTCTGATTTTAAATAAACGTTAAACCTTACTTAAACACCTACATAATGCGTGTTTAAAATTGTATTTTTAATAAAAAAAGAATGCGTATACTTATAACTGGTGCAACAGGATTAATTGGAACTGAAATAGTCAAGCAATGTCATAACCAAAACATCGATGTAAACTATCTTACAACAAGTAAATCTAAGTTATCAAATGCAGATCATTATAAAGGGTTTTTATGGAATCCCTCTAAAAATGAAATAGATGTAGAGTGTTTAAAAGATGTTGAAGCAATTATACATTTAGTAGGAGCAAGTATCTCTAAACGTTGGACAGAAGCTTATAAAAAAACAATTGTTTTAAGTCGTATTCAAACCTCTCAGTTATTATTTAATACCTTAAAAAATACAGAACATCAAGTTAAGCATATTGTCTCAGCAAGTGCAATTGGTATTTATCCTCACTCTTTGACCAATTATTATACAGAAGATTTTAATCAAGTTAGTGCTTCATTTTTAGGACAAGTGGTTAAACAATGGGAACAAGCTGTAAATGCCTTTTCTGTTTTAGATATTGCAGTTTCAAAAATAAGAATAGGCTTGGTATTGTCTTCCAAAGGAGGCGCTTTACCAGAAATGGCTAAACCTATTAAATTTGGAGCTGGAGCAGCTTTTGGCTCTGGGAAACAATGGCAATCATGGATTCATGTACAGGATCTTTCAAGTCTGTTTTTACACGTATTGACCAATAGATTAGAAGGCGTTTATAATGGTGTAGCACCAAATCCAGAAACTAATAAAGAGTTAACAAAAGCTATAGCAAAACAGTTAAAACGACCTTTAATTTTACCAAATATTCCTAGATTTGCGATGCGATTGGTTTTAGGCGAAATGCACATTTTACTATTCGAAAGTCAACGTGTAAGTTCTAAAAAAATAGAAGATACAGGGTTTCATTTTAAACACTATAATGTGCAAAGCGCTTTAGAGGAAGAGTATTAAACTTTATACTTTAGGTTTCTTTTTCTTGTAAGTTCTTCCATACCATAATAATATACCTGTTATAGGTAAAGTTGCTGTAAGTAAACTAATTAAGAACGCAAGAATTTTTCCTGCTATACCACCAATTGCACCAATGTGTATATCATAATTCATACGCAGTATTTTATCTGCAAATTTAGCGTCTTTGTATTTACCGTATATGGCAGGAGTTTCTATTTCTTCTAATGTGTTTTGATCAAAAAATCTGTAATCAGAATCATAATACAAGCCTTTACTATTTGAGACTTCAACATAAATACTTTCTTCATCATTGGTAGGATAATGTAGTTCATAACTTTCTGCATCAGGAGACTCCTTCAATAGTTTTTCAATTAAGTAATCCATAGGTTTAATGCTGTCGTTTTTAGTAATTTCACTATTGTTTTTAGGAATAATAAAAGCAGGTACTTTATCTCCACCAGTAGATACATAGACTACATATTTTAACCAATTATAAGATATTACAGATCCTGTAAATGCTAATATTAATGCAAAGGAGCAAATGTAAAATCCAATAACTGTATGTAAATCAAAGTTTTTACGTTTCCATCTGGTCGTTTTTTTCCAGTCAAATTTTAATCGTTGTTTTAAGTTTTTACGCTTTTTAGGAATCCATAAAATAAATCCTGAAATAATAATTAAAATAAAAATTAAAATTGAAGCACCTACAACTTGTTCGCCTATAGCTTTTGGTAGCCATAAACGCATATGCCCTTTGAGTGTAAAGGCAAAAAAACCAGACATATGGTCGTCTACCTGTATGACTTTACCTGAGTAAGGATTTAAAAAAACACTCTGATAAAATTCTGGTTCTGCATCATAAAATATAACTTCAATAGCATCATCAGCTTTTTTAAACAATGTACCATGTATATGGTGATCTGGTAATACCGCTTTGGCAAAGTCTTTAGCTTGTGTAGGTGTTAAGATTGGCTTGTCTTGTGGTTCTACCTTTTTATAGTCGTTGTATAGGCTTTCAATTTCTTCTTTGAAAGCCCAACAACAACCTGTTATAGCAACTATAAACACAACTAAACCTGTTGCTAAACCTAAAATTTTATGTAATTGAAAAATGATTTTTTTAAAGGACATATTTTTTTAAATACCAAAAGGACAACTAGTAAAAGTTGTCCTTTTAAGTTAGACTAATTGAACTTAAAATTTAAATGTAACACTTCCCAGAATTGTTCTTGGTCTCTGTGGTGTTACCGTACTCCATCCAGAGAAATAAGTTTTATCTGTAATATTGTTAGCTTTTATACTAGCTCTAAATGTATTAGTTTCATAATATAAAGAGGCATTAAATATTGTGTAAGCAGGTATATCAAAACTACCTGTAACGGATTTGTAATCTACCATTGTATCATATTCTGATTGACCATTAAATCCTACACCAGCACCAAAGTTTTCAAAAAACTTATAGTCTGCCCAGAAGTTGTAGGTTATATCTGCTCCAGATTCTCCATAACGATTGCCTTCTAAAAATCTTGCAGAAGGAGAGTCTGTAATTTCAGAATCATTATAACTAAATCCAGTATGGATGTTTAATCCATCAATAGGATTAGCATTTACTTCTAATTCTATACCTTGACTATTAATAGCTAAATCTTGAGTTTGAGTTGCCCAATAGTATTTGTTGTCTACGTTTATGTTGTAATAACTTAAAGTCGTTTCTAATTTGTTATTAAATAGGTTTGTTTTCACTCCAAATTCATATTGGTTTGCTTGCTCTACGTCATAGCTTTGTAATGTTACAATACCAGTATCAAAATCTGTTATATATTGAGGGTTAACATAAGAGAAACCATTTTGGTAGTTAGCAAATATTGATAACTGATCGACTATAGGTTGGTACACAACACCAAATTTTGGAGAAAAAGTAGACTCCGTATATTCCGTATCATCATCAGCATTTGTTTGTCTGTCTCCTTGGTAGTCAAATCTGTCGTAACGTAAGCTAGCCATTACAGATAAGCTAGGTAAAACCTTAACTACATCAGACACATAAAAGCCTAATATATTTTGACGTATGTCACTATCTAAAAAACCAATACCTGTTAATGCTGCACTTAAATTATCTTCGTTAATTTCTGGCTCACCATAAACTAAATCTCCATCAATATTTATGGTGTGTAAATATCCCCAATTTGAACTATTATCAATGGTATTTGAATCTAGATAATCTGCTCCAACTAACAATTTGTTTTCAATATCACCAATCTTAAAAGTACCAGTAAAGTTTTGTTGTAAATTTCTAGTTTTAGTTCTTGCATCTGTATCTTGAGCATATAAGTTAAATAATGCATCAGATCCATTCCATAAATACGTGTAATACCCTAAAGATTTAGCTAATCCACCAGAAATTAATGTTTGAGAAGACCATTGGTCAGATATTTTCCAAGCGATTTCACCACGATAATTCTGAGTAATGTTTTTAATACTAATATCATCATTTGTAAAAGATAAGTCTGTATTATAATTTAACTCGTCAATCGAGCTAAACGCTAAAGGTGCATATCTGTTTAAAAATAAAAATGTTTCATTTGTTTGTTCGTTATCTGAGGCTTCATAAGAAAAGTTAAAAGTCAAGTTATTGTTTAACTTATAAGAAATTGAAGGCGCTACAAATACAGATTTTTTAAATCCAGCATCTTGAAAACTATGTTCTTGTTGAAAACCTGTGTTTATTCTAAACGATAATTTATCGTTTGGACTAACATTAACATCTGCATTAAACTTAGCAAAATCAAAAGATCCACCAGAAACAGTTATTTCTCCTCCAGTTTTATTGTATGGCTTTTTAGTAATAATATTAATTAATCCTCCGTATGAAGAAACAGAACTTCCAAATAATGTTCCAGCAGGTCCTTTAATAACCTCTACACGCTCAACGTTAGAAGGATTTATAAATCCATTAGTAATACCAGCAACACCATTTACCAATTGAGGTTGTACTGCAAAACCACGACTAGAATAATAACCAGCACCATCACCACTACGACCAGTTGATGACCATAATTTTGTTATACCAGCAGCATTTTTTAATGCATCTTCAAAAGTATTTACAGACTGTGATACTAGTAATTGGTTTGTAATTGTGTTATATACTTGTGAGTTGTCAATGTTTTTTAATGGTAATTTAGAAACATAAGCACTTTGTTTTCTTGAAAACTTATTTTTTCTGTTAATATCTATAACTACCTCATTTAGTATTTCGTTTCCTTCGTACATGGTTATGTTTCCTAAGGCTACGCTTTCATTATTAATAATTGAAACTTCTATTTCTTTAGTTTTATATCCCAAGTAAGAAACAGAGATTACATAGTCTCCATTGGTTATATTTTTTATTTCAAAGTTTCCATCTACATCAGATGTTGTACCTTTTGTTGTGTTTTTAATTAACACATTAACACCAATTATAGGTGATTGATTATTATCCAATATAGTTCCTTCGATTGCTGTACTTTGTGCAATTGATACAAATGAAACTAAAAATAGTGTTAGTAATAGTAATAAATTTTTCATTTATCTTTATTTAGACTTAATATAAATAGTTAATTTTGTGCAAAAATATCTATGTACTTTGGATTAACCAAATTATTTATAATAATTCTAAATAATATTTTTAGATTTTAATCTAACCCTTTAATTTTGAGATACGTTGTAATAAAGTAGGATGAGAATAATGCATAAAAACGTAAGCTGGATGTGGTGTTAGATTGCTTAAACTGTTTTTTGATAATTTTTTAAGAGAGGTAATTAAAGGCTCTGGCTTATAGGTGTTTTTTGCATAATTATCAGCTTGATATTCAAATTTACGCGAAAACCAATTCATTAATAAACCTGTTATTTCTGATAAAGGTGAATACAAAATACCAAAAGCTATCAATCCTATATGAAAACTTGGTGTTGCAACACCTAAAGCTTCGCTTAACATTGGATTTCCTATTAATAAAGATAAAATGTAAAGTGTAAATCCAGTAAGTAATACAGAAGTCACTAGGTTAAAAATGATGTGTTTCTTTTTATAATGACCAACTTCATGAGCTAATACAGCAACAATTTCATCTTCATTTAAATCATTAATTAAAGTATCGTATAGTGTGACACGTTTTTCGTTTCCAAAACCAGAAAAATAGGCATTGGCTTTGGTACTTCTTTTAGAACCATCAATAACAAAAATTTTATCTAGATTAAAACCAACAGTTTTAGCATAGTCAGATATTGCAGTACGTAGACTACCGTCTTCTAAAGGACTTTGTTTATTAAAAATAGGTACAATTAATTTAGAGTAAAATAAATTAATAAATACCGTAAATACTGTTATTAGTAGCCAAGCATATAACCAAAATGTAGATCCTGTAGTTTGATAAAACCATGTTAATGCAGCTAAAATTGCTCCTCCTACAATTATGGTCATTATCCAACCTTTAATTTTATCTAAAATAAAGGTTTGTTTTGTGGTTTTATTAAAACCAAATTCAGCTTCAATAACAAAGGTTTTGTAATAAGAAAACGGAGTTGTTAATATATCACTTCCCAACATTATAATACCAAAAAATATAAGAGTAACTAAAATGGAGTTATTTGTTAGTTGACGTGCTATTTGGTCTACAAAAGCAAAACCATCTAAAAAGAAAAAACTAAGCGTTAATATAATTGAAAATCCAGAAGTTAACAGGCCAAACTTATAGTTTGTGGCTTTGTATTGTTGTGATTTTTTATATTCTTCAGTATCGTAAACATCTTCTAATTCTGTTGGAAGTATGTTATTGTAATGTTTAGCGTTAAGTGCATCTAAAACTTTATCAATTAAAAAACTAATAATTATTATGGCTACGATGATGTAAAATAGAGTGTTTGCTGTCATAATATTATTTAAAATTACGTTGACGTTTAGCTTCAAAAATCAAAATTCCTGCTGCAACAGACACATTCATAGAGTCAATTTTGCCTTGCATTGGTATTTTTATGTTTTGTTTGGAGGCGTCTCTCCATGCATCGCTTAATCCAACAGCTTCTGTACCAACAACTATTGCTGATGCTTGAGTAAAATCTTGTGTATGATAATCTTTAGCTTCTTGTAAAATAGCACTATAAATATTGATGTTATTTTGGTTTAAAAAAGTAATAATATCAGTGGTGCTTCCTGTTGCAATCTGGTTGGTAAAAACACAACCAACGCTAGAGCGTACTAAATTTGGATTGTATAAATCGGTTTTAGGATTTGCAATAATTACAGCATCTACGTTTGCTGCATCTGCAGTACGTAAAATGGCTCCAATATTACCGGGTTTTTCTGGTGCTTCAGCAATTAATATTAAAGGTGTTTTGTTAGTAAAACTAATACTGTCTAATTGGTGAGGTCTGCTTTTTACAATTGCTACAATCCCTTCTGTAGTATCACGATAAGCAATTTTTTGATAGACTTCTTTTGTAACTTCAATACAATTTATATTTTCAGGAAGCGCACTTAGTTTATTCGTATCATAAATTTCCGGAAAGTATAAAACGGTTTCAATAGTATACAGTCCATTAATGGCTAATTGTATTTCGCGTTCGCCTTCAATAACAAAAGTCTTTGTTTTTTACGTTCACGAGATTTTTCTTTTAACAAAACTATATGCTTTATTAATTGATTTTGTGTACTGCTTATTTGTTTATTTGCCATCTATTAATTGTAATGAAGACTGCAAATTTAAGCTAAATCTTGCAGTATACATAGTATCACTTTTTTGGATTAAAAATTGAACTCCATTACACTGAGTTATCATTAATAAAAGCGTAGAAAAATGAGAAATTTGTAATAATTGATTACTGAATTTAATTATAACTTTTTAAGCTTTTTTATGTAAGTTATTGTGATTAATTTAGACTGAGTATAAAGTACTAAACCAATTTATTTTAAAATGAAACATTTATTTTACACCTTATCATTAGGGTTATTATTGTTTTCTTGTAAAACAGAAACAAAAAAAGTAACAACTACAGTTGCTGAAAAAACGACTAAACCAGAAACTAAAAAAGTAGTTAAAGAGACTAAAAAATATCCAGAAAACTTGGTTAAGATTTTTGATGCACATGGAGGATTGGATGTATGGAAGTCTATGAGAACTTTAGAGTATACTGAAGAAAAACCAGATGGTAAATTAGTTACTACAACAGATTTATACAATAGAAAAGCGTTATTAGACTCTCCAAAACACGCAATTGGTTTTGATGGAGATAAACCTTGGTTATTAAATAAAACAGATGAAGAATATAAAGGTTACGATCCTAAATTTGGATATAATTTAATGTTCTATTTTTATGCAATGCCTTTTATTTTGTCTGACGACGGAATTACATTTTCTGAAGCTGAAGCATTAACTTTTGAAGGTGTAACTTATCCAGGAATTAAAATTTCTTATGATAGTGGAGTAGGAGCAACACCTGAAGATATTTATGTACTGTATTATAATGCTGAAACTTATACAATGGAGTGGTTAGGTTATACAGTTAATTTTGTACCAGGAATTGATACTAAAGAGTTACACTTTAGACGTTATGGAGATTGGCAAGAAGTAAACGGGTTACTTTTACCTAACTCTATTACAGGATATGGTTTTAAAAACGACCAACCTACAACTCCAAAAAAGCCTAACGTTTTTACTGATGTAAAATTATCAAAAACAGCTCCTGATGCAGCTATGTTTGTTAAACCAGAAAAAGCAAAATTTGTTGATTAAAAACCAATAAGTAATATACTTAAAAGCTTCAGTTAAATACTGAAGCTTTTTTTGTAAAGAATCTGAGGTAATTTCGACTATAATCAGAATTATAAAAACAATAAATTAAATGAAACACTTACTTTACACATTATGTATTGCATTGCTTGTTGTATCATGTAAAAATGAGACACAATCAACACCTAAAGACTCACTAATGCCAAAAGAGGTTACTAAAACAGTAGCGACTAAAACTTATCCAGAAAATATTACTAAAGTATTTGATGCTCATGGAGGTATTGATAACTGGAATGCATTACAGGCTTTAGAATTTACAATTACAAAACCAACAGGTAAAGAAGTAACAACTGTTAACCTAAAAACAAGACAATCTGTAATTACTATGCCAAATCATACTTTAGGTTTTGATGGTAACAATGTTTGGCTAAACAGTAAAAATGAAGAAGCGTACAAAGGTAATCCTAAGTTTTACTACAATTTAATGTTTTACTTTAATGCAATGCCTTTTGTTTTAGCTGATAACGGAATTAATTATGAAGGTGCTAAACCATTAGTATTTGAAGGTGTTACGTATCCAGGAATTAAAATTAGTTATGATAATGGTATTGGATCATCTTCTGACGATGAGTACATTGTTTACTACAATCCTAAAACATTTAAAATGGAATGGTTAGCTTATACTGTTACTTTTAATACAAAAGCTAAAAGTGAAAAATGGTCGTTTATTAAATACGGAAAATGGCAAACCATTGAAGGTGTAGTTGTACCAGATACATTAACATGGTATGTAGTTGAAGATAATTTACCTGTTAAAAAGCGTAACGATTTACCTTTTACTGATGTTAAATTATTTAAAACAGCATTGCCTGTAAGCACATTTGCAAAACCAGAAACTGCTGAAGTCGTAGAGTAGTTTTTCTACAAGCAATAAAAAAAAGGCGACCCAATGGGTCGCCTTTTTTTATTAACTATAGTTGGTATTACTAAAACTGAATACACCTTTAGTTTTTCTTATACTTATTTGAGTAACGTTTGTATAATTCTGTTTGATGCGTTTCTAAACTTACATCACGACCTTGTATAAACGCTTTGTCAAGTTTGTTGGTTCTCATATCTAAAGCATCACCTTCACTTATAAAAAGGGTTGCATCTTTACCAACTTCTAATGATCCAACACTATCATCAACACCTAAAATTTTGGCAGTATTTAATGTAATTAAACTTAATGCTTGCGCTTTGGTTAAACCATGTGCAACAGTTGTACCAGCTAAAAACGGTAAGTTTCTAGTATTCATACGTTCCATATCTCCAGCGTTTTCTAGACCAACTAAAACACCACTATTTACTAATTGTGTTGCTAGTTTATAAGGTAAATCATAATCATGATCGTCTCCTTTAGGTCTAGAGTGTACACGTTGTAATAATACAGGTATATTGTGTTGTTTTAATAAATCACTAACATTATTAGCTTCATATCCACCAACTATTACAAGGTATTTTACGTTTTGCGTTTTAGCAAAATTAACAGCGTCTGTAATTCCTTTTTCATAATCTACATGTACAAATAGTTTTTTACTACCATCAATTAAACCATGTAAAGCTTCAAAAGGTAAGTCTTTAGGACTGGTTTTGTTGGCATTGTATGCTTTACTTTGTGCAAAGTAATTGGATAGTTCTTCAACTTCTTTTGAGTAGTTTTTGTTTTCTTTTAAAACATTAGGTTCTCCTAACCACCAACGACCTCTAGAGTAATTTCTTGGCCAATTTAAATGTATAGCATCGTCTTCTTTAATAGCTGCATCTTCCCAGTTCCAAGCGTCTAGTTGTACAACACTTGACGTACCAGAAATGCGTCCACCTCTAGGAGAAATTTGTGCCATCAAGACTCCGTTTGGTCTCATAGATTCAACTATTTTTGACTCTGTATTATAAGCAATTAAGCTTCGTATGTGTGGATTCATTGCACCAACTTCGTCCTCGTCATCACTTGCTCTAACAGCATCGACTTCTACCAAACCTAATGTCGAGTTTGGTGCAATAAAACCAGGATATACATGTTTACCTGATGCATTGATCACATTACCTTTTCTTGCAATTTTTGTATTAGCACTTCCAACAAAGGTTAGTTTACCGTTTTCAAATATTATTAATGAATTTTCAATAACTTGACCATTACCTATGTGTGCTGTTGCACCTTCAATTGTAATGGCTTGAGATTGTTTGTCTCCTGGTGTTTGCTGGGCAAAACTAATTACCGAAATCAACAACGCAAGGATTAATATATTAAGTTTTCTCATGATTTATTATCGTTTTTATTTCCGCTTAAAGCGAAAATTTATGAGTGTGTTTTTCTGTTTACTAATGGATGTGTTGGTGATCAATAGAGTCACAATGCAGTAATTCTTTCTCCTTTTTTTCAATAGGTTTTGTTTTTAAACCTTTGTTTTTAGCATCAAGCATTAACATTGTTAATTCGTTTTTCTCTTTTTTGATAGCCTCTCTAAGTTCTGCATCACGTTTTAAATCAAAATAAACAGCACCTTCAATGATTGTTTTTTCCGCTTTAGCGTAAATAGATAAAGGATTATCTGTCCATAACACAACATCTGCATCTTTACCAACTTTAATACTACCAACGCGATTGTCAATATGTAATAGCTTTGCAGGATTTAAGGTTACAAACTTCCAAGCATCTTCTTCACTAATGTCTCCATATTTAACAGATTTTGCAGCTTCTTGATTTAGACGTCTTGACATCTCTGCATCGTCACTATTAATAGCGACTAAAACACCTGCATTATGCATGATTGGTGCATTAAAAGGGATAGCATCATTAACTTCATACTTGTAAGCCCACCAGTCAGAAAATGTAGAGCCTCCAGCACCATGTTGTACCATTTTGTCTGCGACTTTATAACCTTCTAAAATATGTGTAAAGGTGTTGACGTTAAATCCAAATGCTTCACACACCTTCATTAACATATTAATTTCGCTTTGTACGTAAGAGTGACAAGAAATAAAACGTTCTTTATTTAAAATTTCTGCAATAGTTTCAAGCTCTAAATCTTTACGGTAAGGTTTACCGCTTTTTTTAAGTGCGTCATATTCTTTTGCACGCTGGAAGTAGTCTGTAAAAACTTGTTCTACACCCATTCTGGTTTGCGGAAAACGTGTTTTAGCATTGTCTCCCCAATTTGATTGTTTTACATTTTCTCCTAAAGCAAATTTTATAAATTTAGGACTGTTTGTGTACACTAAGTTATCGGCTTTTTCTCCCCATTTTAATTTAATAATTGCTGAGCGTCCACCAATTGGATTGGCAGATCCATGTAAAATCTGAATACTTGTTACACCTCCAGCAAGGTTACGGTAAATGTCTACATCTTCTGCATCAATAACATCTTCAATAGTAACCTCTGCAGTACTGTTGTGTCCAGCTTCGTTTACGCTTTCTGTAGCAATATGGGAATGCTCATCAATAATTCCAGCTGTTAAGTGTTTACCTGTTCCGTCAATAACAGTTGCATTACTAGTACTTAGATTTACACCTATTTTAGCAATTTTTCCGTTTTTAATTAAAACATCAGTATTTTTTATAATGCCATCCTTTTCATTGGTCCAAACCGTTACATTTTTAAACAATAACGTTTCTTGTTTAGGAAGGTTTTCTGTACCATAAGCCATGTTAGGGTAGGTAACAGGATATATTTTTGGTGCGTCTGTTTTCTTATTCTTTTTATCTTTTTTACCACCTTTTTTGTCTTCTTTATTTTGTTTGCTAGCAAAAAAGGTTGTTTCGTTTCCGTTTGGATAATAGACTTTACCATTTAAAGTGTTGGTGTTAGTAACGTGACTTACAACTCTAAAAAACTCTTTTTTGGTGCTGTCCTGTGTTGCAAATGTTAGTTGCATCCAGTTTTTATCAAAACTAATTTTTCCGTCGTACGCTTTAGTTTCGGTTTTAACCTTAGATTTAAGTTTTTCAATATCACCAGTAATTTCTAATTGGTAGTCTGTATTGTCTAAATTAAAAGTATAATTACCACGTAAATCTGTGGTATTCATGTCTGTTAGTTGGTCTTTAATACCTGTAATCCAGTTTTCATAAATAGTAGTTTCTTTATCAAAAATATCTCCAGAGGTAATTAAAAAGTTAGCATAAGCACCAGATTTAAGATGTCCTAATTCTTTAGATTTTCCTATTATACTTGCAGGAACAGAAGTTAATGCTTGTAATGCAGTAGTTTTATCTAAACCATATTTTATAGCTTTTAATAGATTAGGCATTAATTGTTTTGCATCTTTTAACTTATGTGTTGTTAAAGCAAATGTGATATTGTTTTCTGCTAAAATTTTAGGATTAGCAGGACTTTGGTTCCATGCTTTTAAATCTTCCAAACTAACAGATTGTGCTAATAATGGATCTTCCATATCATAAGCAACCGGAAAATTTATTGGTAACACAAATTTTGCATTTGTATTTTTGATGTCTTTAATAAGTTCATACTCATCTCCACCACCAACAAATACATATTGTATACCAAATTGGTCACCTAATTTGTCAAAACGTAATGCGTTGACTTTTTTTCCAGCATCAAAAAACTGAACCAGATTTTTGTTAGCTATATAAGCCTCTAAAGCTCTATCTTTTTCTTTAATATTACCTTTAGCATACCAATCTGCGTCATGATTAACTTGACGTAATAAAGCCATAGTACCCATTAAAGACGTTGGGTAAGCTTGTCTTGAGGTTCTACTTTTTGAAGTACTAGAAAACTGTCCCACTTTTTGGTCAAGTAGTCTAGTAGCATCATTACCATTAGCAGCAAGAGTAACTAAAACTCCAGTCCCTTGGATAATACCATCATCAATATGTGAGGTTACAACACCAAAACCAGCTTTACGTAAAGCCTCTGCTTTTTTGCTGTCAAACTTAAAATGATCTACAGCGTTTTGGTCAGGTCTAATGTGGTCATTCCAATAATAACCTTCACGACCAGCATCATACTGAGGGTTTCTTCTGTTACCAGGAGTACTGCTTGGTTTTTTAACACCAAAATCAGAATAAATATCAATAAAAGAAGGGTAGATAGTTTTACCAGAAATATCAACAACAACAGTATTTTTAGGGATAGTAACATTGTTTCCGCTAGAGACAACTTTACCGTCTTTTATTAGTAACGTTCCGTTTTCAATAACTTGATTTGCAGTAACATAAATTTTAGCATTTGTAAATGCAGTGTAATTAGAAGTGTTAGTTTTAACACCATCATTTTTAGGTACATACTCCTGTGCAAAAGAAAAATAACCACACAGTAGTAGGCTTAATATTGCCCATTTTTTAATCATTGGTTGATAGTTTAAGGTTGTTTAAACCTTAAATATACGCAATAGCCAATATGCTAAACAAACGCTAAAAGCTATTTTAACGTTTCTATAAGGTTTTATTTTCTAAATAATTAACTAATAAAGCCACCACATAGCTATAACTATCCATTCCTTTAGATTGATTGTTAGCTTTTAGGTAAGTGGTATAGGTAGATCTAAAAAATGGTTCTAGCGGATTCATATACTTTAGCCAAAACTGTCTGCTTTCCTGAAAGTTTTTTATAATCCCTTTATTTATATCGGCTAATAATGTATCATACAAATCAGGATCACGTCTATAGACTTCACCCAAACAATGTCTTAATCCAAAAGTGTAACCAGAATACTTAAAATACATGTTTTGATTACTAATAGTCGCTAAAAAAGCGATAAAATTAGCTTCGTTTTCTTTTGCATAGCCTAATTGATGTGCTACTTCATGAGCAGAAGTCGTTGGGTATTTGTATACAGGAATAAGGTAATTAACCTGAGCTTCATGTGTTAAAGGATTAAAATAACCAGCAAAACCCATATACGCTTGAGGATAACTAAATAGTGATTTTTTTAAACTCTTAGGATGATAAGCTAACTCTGGAAAATCATTTTTTAAAACATCGTAACTTGTTGGAGTTAACTCTAAAATTTCAGATCTAGTAAATGGTAACACCACTTTAATACTATCATTTTTAACAATATCTAAATGTAAAGCGTTTGATTTTTTAATAAGTTGTTTGGTAACCTCTATTAGTTGTTGTGTAGAGTAGTCGTCTTCAAGATCTAAAGTTTTATGTAAAGCAACTCTATGATAATTTAAACCCCAAAGTAACTGAAAAGCAATAAAAATAATACTAACAGTAGCACCAACATCCAATAACCAGTTGACAGTGTCTTTCCAGATGCGTTTAAAATTTAGAATTAACCAACGGATTGCATAAATAATAGAAAAACCTAAAAAGACATCACCAATACTAAAGGGTATCCATCCTAAGGTATATCTAAACAATTTAGCTATGTAAGGATAGATGCCTTTACTGTAAATAACTTCGACTGTTTCAGGATAATTAGTCGCTAATTTTACAACAATGTACATTGGTATTATTAGTAAGACAACCCAAAGTTTTTTGTTTTTAATCATAACTCAAAAATAATTAAAAATTAGGACCAATCACTTAGGTTTATTTAAAAGGTTTCTACCTGCTGTCCGTTATATCTTTTTTTGCAAAAAAGGATGCCACTACTATCAGGAGTAGCGACTAAGGTTGTTTTGTATTTGTAATGGTATAATAAGTAGTTTAAAGATTTGAAAATCAGATGTTATTGAGCTGAATAGTAAAGCAGAATCAATTTATATTTATACATTTATTGTTTATATGAATAATTACTATAGTCATTGTTTAGAGTTGTTTATAAGTATGACTTTAAGTACAAATAAAATTACAAAGAATAATTAGATTTATGAGAGAATCAAAATTAGAGTTTCAACCTAAAAAGAAAGTCGTTAATAAATTAGTATTAGTTGGTAATGGCTTTGATTTGTCATTGGGTTTAAAAACACGATATGAAGATTTTTTACTCTGGTATTTTAAGAGTTTTATAATTAAGAGTTTAAAGAAAAGAGGTGATTTGAGAAATAAAAAAGGAGACTTGTTGTTTAGTTTTAATGATGATGAATTATTTACTTTTTACAATAAAAGGAATTATTCGTTTGAAGATAAAAACATACTTTCATTTGCTCATGACATGGATAGTTATCAAAAAATTAAAGATTACATTTTAAGTGGTCCTCACAAATTTAATTACGAATTTAAATCAAAATTATTAGAAAAAAATTTTAAAGATTCAATAGATAGTTGGGTTGATATTGAAAATGCATATTTTGAATTATTGAAAGATTGTTTAAAAGGGAAAACAGACATTGAAATATTAAACAAAGAGTTGAATCAATTAGAAAAACTACTTCATCAATATCTAAACCAGTTAGACTATACTAAATCGCTTGACTTTGAATTATCAAAAAAATATATTAATCAATTAACTTCAAATATAAGAGAAACTGATATAATTGATAAATTAAGGAAAGGGCAAAATATAAAAACTGATGTTATATTTTTCTTGAATTTTAATTATACTAAAACAGTAGACAATGTTATAAACGCATCTAAAATCAAAAACTTAAGGAGCTCTAAAAATATTATCGTAAACCATATCCACAATAGTTTAGAAGAAGAGTCTTTAGTTTTTGGGTATGGAGATGAAATGAATGAAGAATATAAAAAAATAGAAGAATTAAATGATAATGAATTTTTTAAAGGAATTAAGTCTTTTAAGTATGCGGAAAATGGAAGGTATAGAGACTTGTTAAGGTTTTTAAATTCAGAAGATTATCAAGTTGTAATTTATGGACATTCCTGTGGTTTATCAGATCGAGTAATGTTAAATGAAATATTTGAACATGAAAATTGCAAGTCCATAAAAATCCATTATTATAATAAAAATGAATTTGTAAATAAGACAATGGATATTTCTAGACATTTTACAAATAATCAAATGATGAGAAAGAAAATTGTAGAATTTAATGAAGATGACATAATGCCACAATCCGTTTAATTTAGACAAACTATATGAACACATATCTAGAAAAATGAAAGAATTAACGCTTCTGCTTCCTGAAAAAAGTATTGTTTTATCTTAAAAATATAAACCTATTTATATTACTATTAGTCGTGTTGATGTTTCTAACTTTCGCAATGTATATGGTTTTGAGTTTTATGGGTTAAAACATTACGTCGTATTAAAAAAGTTGTTTCACCCAATATTATTTCTAAGTTAAAAAGGTTTCTAAATGCCTATTCAATTTGTACTTTTGTACTTCAATAAAAACAACACAAATGAGTCAAGACGTTAGGGCTTTAGAGCCAAAAGCATTATGGAATAAATTCGCAGATTTAAACGCAGTACCAAGACCTTCAAAAAAGGAAGAGCGCGTTATTAAATTTATGAAAGACTTTGGGACTAATTTAGGTTTAGAAGTTATAGAAGATGAGGTAGGAAATGTCATTATTAAAAAGCCAGCAACTGCAGGTATGGAAGATCGTGTGACTATTGTAATGCAATCGCATTTAGATATGGTTCACCAAAAAAATGCAGATACCGATTTTGATTTTGACACACAAGGTATCCAAATGGTTGTTGAAGGTGACTGGGTAAAAGCAAAAGGAACAACGCTAGGTGCAGATAACGGATTAGGTGTTGCAACAATAATGGCACTTTTAGAAAGTACAGACATACCACATCCAGCTATTGAAGCTTTATTTACTATTGATGAAGAAACTGGTATGACAGGTGCAATGGGATTAAAAGGTGGTTTGTTAACTGGCGGAATCTTATTAAACTTGGATACAGAAGAAGATGACGAGATTGGTGTTGGTTGCGCAGGAGGTATTGACGTAACTGCAACAAGAACTTATGAGCAAGAAGAAACACCTGAATTTAAAATAGGTTTTGAAGTAAAAGTAAAAGGCTTACAAGGAGGTCATTCTGGTATGCAAATTCACGAAGGCTTAGGTAATGCTAATAAAATAATGAACCGTTTATTATTTGATGGTTTTGAAAATTTTGGTTTACGTATCTCTGAGATTGATGGAGGAAGCTTACGTAATGCTATACCAAGAGAGAGTAGAGCAGTAGTTGCTATTGATGCTGTGCATGAAGCAGCTTTTGTAAATGATATGCAATTATTAGCAGATAGTATTAAAACCGAACTTAAAACCATGGAACCTGATTTGGTTGTTGAGGTATTAAAAACTGAAACTCCAGAGTTTATCATGGATCTTGGTGTACAAGAAGGATTAACACGTGCAATTTATGCTGCATTAAATGGCGTGTATCGTATGAGTGCAGATATTCCTGAATTGGTAGAGACTTCTAATAATATTGCACGCGTAATTGTTAAAGATGGACATGTAAAAATAGGATGTTTAACGCGTAGCTCTGTAGAAAGTAGTAAAATGGATTTAGCAAATACACTACGTGCAGCATTTGAGCTTACAGGTTGTGAGGTTGAGCTTTCTGGAGATTATCCTGGTTGGACACCAAATATGGATAGCTCTATATTAAAAGTGTTAGATAATTTATATCAAAAACTAAACGGAGAAAAAGCACATATTGCTGCCTGTCACGCAGGATTAGAATGTGGTATTTTAGGACAAAATTATCCAGATATGGAAATGATTAGTTTTGGGCCAAACATTAAAGGCGCACACAGTCCTGATGAGCGTGCACAAATATCGTCTGCTCAAAAATACTGGAAGTTTGTTTTAGAGATATTAAAAGAGATACCAAAAAAGTAATCTTTTTAAGTCCTGTTACATAACATAAAAAAGCACAATCATAGAATTGTGCTTTTTTTATTTAACTTTTATTATAAAACACTAACTACCCTAAGATAATATATATTGTTAGGCAACGTTTTTATTTTTGTGTTTTCTTTTTTACAAAATCAAAAGCAAAGTTTAACTGTGTGTCTTTATTCTCCATAAAATCTTCGTGATTTTGCACTATTTCAATATCAGGTATAACACCATTTCCAAATTTTTCTTCTGCTATCTTAATGACATCTTGCTCTAAATTTACCACAGAAAAACTTAATTCAAGTTTAGAGTTTGGCAATATATATAACACTGGGAAATGTCCAGTATGCCCATAATATGCTCCTCCAGTTTCCTCTCCAATAATAGTAGCCCTTTTATCACTTTTAATATGTGCTGCAAAGTGAGAAGCAGCAGAAGCAACAAATGGATCTATTAGTAAAATAAAATGTTCCTTATAGTTATTTTTATTTGGTTTCCAAAGTGGATTGAATTTACTATTTTGGTAATATTTTCCATTTTTAAAGTCATCAACATAGTCATTTAAAATTTTTTCATTGTTTTGAACTGATCCTATATAAAATTCAGGAAAAGGTATTTTGTTAAACAAAGTGTATGCACCTATATTTTCTTTTACACTTCTATTACTTAAATAACTAGTAAGTAACATAAGGGCATCACCACTGCCTCCACCATTTCCACGAATATCTACAATTAAGTTTTTTTTGTCTTTTAGGGAGATAAAAACAGAGTCTAGAAATAATTCGTACTTTTTAAAACTTTCATTCCCTTTTTCTCCTAGATCAAAAGATTTGATAGATAATACTCCAACGTGTAAACTGTCAATATATCGATATTGATAAGCATCATTTACTTTTGTGTCATATACTTTAGAGTGTCTTTTATTATAATTTTTCAAGTAATTATTAAAATTGATACTTTTTAAGACTACAGATGTAGTTTCGGTATTATATTTATAGATTATATTAAATTCATTTTTTTCACCATAAGCATGATAAATGTATAAAGGCGCCCAATTGGTTTGAATAAAATTATATTTGGAGGTTTGATTTATACCATCTGTACTTCTATATTTAGAAATCTGATTTGAAAAATCTGTTGCTTTTATTCCATTTACACTTAAAATTTCTGCTCCAGCAGGAATGTTATTATAATTAATATTTGAATATAGTTTTCCGTCGATGTATTTTATAGGAATAGGAAAAAAAATATCCTTTCTATACAATAGTGTTTTTAAATATTTGGGAAGCCTTAAATTATTATGACAACTTCCAGTATAGTCTATTACATTCCATACTAAATTGTAAAATTCTTGATATGTAGTTTTATTATTTATCTTGTTTTTGTTAACAGAAAATACACTATCTACTTCTTGTTTTGAATAGTATCTATATAGTCCAGAGTTTGCTTTTTCAAAAATAGCTTTAAAAGTGTTAAAATCTTTTAAATAATCTGATTTGTCTAAAGTGATTTTAGTGTCTTTAGAAACTTCAGATACAGCTAAAGTGTACTTTCCTTTTGAAGTATTTTTATTTTCGTTAAGTGGTTTAATTAAAAGTTTGTATTCATCTTGATTTTCACAATAAAAATAAAATTGTTCAGATCCATAAGATCCATTTGGACTATTTTTTTCTTGTAAAATTTCATTTTTACTATTCATTAAGTAAACGACTACATCTATTCCTTTTTGATATATTGTAAAAGAGTAAAATTTATCTTTTATTAATTTTAAATCATGGGTGATTGAGTCTTTATTTGAAATATTAAATTCCTGACTAGGTGCATCAATAGATATTATATTGTTATTGTTTTTACAGGAACAAAACAAAAGTATAAGTGAAGTAATAAGTAGTGGTATTTTATACTTGTAAGACTTGTAGTTATTTGCTTTTTTCATTTGAAAATTAATTTTTTCAAATCTAAATTTATTATTTGATAAGCATTTGTATAATCTTGGTCGTTATGCTTTTTTTGAGATACTTTCCTTATACTTTTTAGGAGAAATACCAATAAACCGTTTAAAAGTTTTAGAGAAATGTGCTAAGTCTGTAAAATTATACAGATATGCAATTTCGGTTAGTTCTAAATTTGTATGAATTAATTTTTTGCTTGAAAAAACTTTTCTCATTAAAATATAATTCATAGGTGTCATACCAGTAGTTAGTTTAAATTTTTTACTAAAACCAAACTTATTTATGTTTGCTTGTGATGATAGTTGATTTAAGCAAAATTTATCTTGAATGTTAGCTTCAATATATTGGTTAATTTGTTTAAAATTATCAAAATTTAATCCTAAATATTCTTGTTCATTTTCTATGGCACAGAATTTTAAGGAATTTATGAATTTGGATAAATGAATTTCAATAAGTTTGTTATTTTTTTTCTGCAAGGCACTTTTTAATGACAAAAATAAATGTTTCACTTTTTTGCTTTTAATACTCTGTTCTGTAAACTTGATGTTTTTACCTTTCATTATAAACTTTAGCACTTCTTTTGGAACATAAATTGTGTCAAACTTTATATGAGATACATTATCTATTATTGGATTTGAATGTATTTGATAAGGATTAACAATTGATAGACTTCCAGCTTCACTAAAAACACTTTGATTTTTAAAATCTATTTGATTTACTCCTTTGTAAACAAGAGAAAAACAAAAAGTCTCGTGATAATGCTTTGGGAATTCAGTTGTTTGGTTTTCTATAGTGATACTTTCTATAGTATCGAAAATCATTTCTTTTTTTGATTGTTCTTTAATCTTATTCAACATGTAATGAAAATGATTATGTTTTAATAAATTATTAGAAATTAAATGAAGTTAATTGAAAAAAGTAATACAGTCATATTGTTTGTTAATTTGAAGTTTGAATAATTAAAAATGATTTAGAAAAGTACAATTTTTAATGTTGAATTTAAATATTTGTAAAAAAATAAAAGTTTTTTGTTTAAAATTAGATGCTACAAAAAGCACAGTTTTAAGTTTATGCTTTTTTTGTTATACTCTATCTGGATAGTGGGTTGTTTATTGTTTGTTAGATGATTTAAGCATTACAGTTAGTTCTTTCTAACCTAATATACCATTTGATGGTATATTAAGACTAGGCTATTACCGATTAAATTAGATATATGCCTCTTAACGTTATATACTTTAATTGTGACTTTGTTTATTAAGATTACATCTTACTGCCTACTTTTATTTATGCTATATACTTGCTATAAGTATACTATAACTACGCTATAAACTGTATTAAAACATTTGTTATACCTCTGTTTTACATGTGTTTATACTGGATGTGATGTTGTGTCAAAACAGACGGAAATTATTCCTTTTTCTAGGAGTTTTAAACGGTATTAAATTTAATTGTCTGAATGAAAGTCTATTGCTTGTAAATACAACAAGTCTTGCAAAGCAATTTACAATCGGTTAATAGTCACAAGAAAGTACAAAAAGGGATCATAGCATCTGTAATACGCTATTAAAAGGGTTTTTGCTATTGCAAAATTAGGTTTAAGTTATGATACTAATTACAGAAGTGTTTTATTGAAAAATTAATAAGATTTTACTTGTTTTTTTACGACAGTACTTTGTTCTGGTGTCGTTTTTTTTACTTTTAATAGTCAAATTTATAAGAGTTTGTTGTTTTTATTTTTGTCCAATTTTTAAATTCGATATTCACATTTACTTCTCGAGTTCCGTGAATTTTTTCTTTAAACTCAAAGTTTTCTTGATATGAAATTCCATATTTATTTAGGACTTCATCCATTTTATTCTTTTCCAGTTCCGCTTTTTTATATTCTCTTCTATATTTATTCAGTTTAGAGTAAGCAGCTGCCAGAAATGAAAATCCAGCTCCAATCATTCCAATTTTCACGTACCATATATACAAGCTAAATATTTTCCAGTCAGATAAAAAGTACCCAAGAAGTATTAAAAGAAAACCAATAAATGTTGTGCCATAGAAAGTCAGATGTGTTGATTTTGGTTTCTGCGTATTATTTCCAATTCGAGATTAGCAATTTCTAATTTTTCTTGAAATTTTTTTATCAAGTGTAATTTTTGAGCAAGTATTATTAAAATCAGGTTTTTTATTGGTCAAATTACAAGTCAATCCTTTTTCAAGACTCGTTATTTGGTTTTCGCATAAATCACAATGTCGTGAAAAATTCATTAAAATTTCAGTTCGGTTTAAGTCAGTTTTTGATTCCAGCGTTCGTTTTGGTAAATGTACCACAACGGTTTTGTGTATGGTTAGTTGCGTGTTTCAGCAACTAATTTAGTAAACAAAAACGAACGCGAGAAAATTCCGAAGGAATTTTCCAAATAAGCAACGACCAAAGCAATTAATTATACACGGTGTTGTGGTGTCGTTTTTAATTTTTCTATCAGTTTGTCATTAAATTCAATTAGTTCAACAATTTCGGAATTCCAACTGTCCTCAATTATTTCTCCAAAACCTGTGTAAAAAACATCCCAATTGAGATTTAGACTTTTTCCAAGTTCAACTATAAATCCGCTCAAGTCATTTCCTTTATTTTGTAATTCTTCCATAAACCAATTCCCAAAACCGTTAGCAGATTCTAATTCACTTGAAAATGATAAATAATATTTTGGAACTTCATTTTCGTAAATTATTATTTCATTATACTCTATTTCCAAAAAAGGAAAAAATCTTTCATTTCCTCTTTCCTCAACTAAATAAGATTCCGTTTCGAGAGTTATTTTATTCATCTTCTATCTCAAATATTTTTCGAATTTCTGGATTAATTTTCTGCCATTTGATTTTGTCTTTTTCAGTCCAAATTTCAGTTTTGTTAAACACACTTCCAGTTTTCCAAATCAGACCAGATTCAATAGCTTTTATGTATAATTCATAACTTTCGTTAATTGTAAGTTTTGAGAAAGCCCAATATTTCCATTTAACGATTTTAAAACTCCACCAAATCCAACCAATACAAACTGCAAGAAAAATAGTAATTGCAACAATATAATCAGCCTTTTCCAATTTCAGAATGTTCGAAGTAAACCAATTTGCTATTAATCCACAAATAATAACAAACGAAACTAAAGGTCCGTAAACCGTAATCAATCCTTTGTTTATTAATTTACTTAAATTCAAATTTTTAGTGTGTTTTTTGTTGGTTTGTATTATACTGATATAGGTTGACTCTTTTTAGTTAATATTTAGACGTTCAAAAGTTTTTTTTATCCGTTTAGAATGCAAAAAAAAAGTTTGAACTAGGTTTGTTCTTAAATTGTAAGTTCAGGTAAATTTACATTATTTTTTCGGTACGACTTGTATTTGATGTTTGGATTGAGATGGACATCAGCAGGTTTTCTGAGATCCAGGCTAAAATGGGTTCTTAAATTGTTATAAATATAGACTGCTTGTTGTGTCATTTTTTGTGCTAATTGAGTGTTTTTAATGGTTTGTTTTAATCCATATTCATATTTAAGCGTTCTATTAATGCGTTCAGCAACAGCGTTTTCATAAGGGTCGTATTGTTCAGTCATACTCATTGTTATTCCGTTACTTTCAGCAAATTCTGTGTATTTGGGATTGCAATATTGAAACCCTCTGTCGGAATGATGAATAAGCTTTTGCTTAGGATATTTTCTGTTTTTAATAGCCATAGCAAGCGCCTCTTTACAAAGCGATGTTCTCATATGGTTATCGAGTTTATATCCCATTATTTGTTTAGAATAGGCGTCTGTGACTAAAGCTAGATAGTTGTGTCCATTTTCTGTTTTAATGTATGTTATATCGCTAACCCAAAGTTGTTCTGGTCGAGTAGGAACGTGGTCTTTTACCAGGTTCATATATTTTTTGTACATATGGTTTGAGTTTGTCGTTGTGATGTAATTTTTAGTTTTAGGAATCAAAAGATTATTTAGTCTGAGGAATCGATAGAACTTGTCTCTACCAATTTTAATGTCAGCGTTTATAAAGTCCTGTTTTAGTTCTTTATGTAGCTTAATACCACCGGTTTTCGAGCCTACTTTTTTACGGTAGTCCTTAACCATTTTGATTACTTTTTGATGGTCTACTTCTTGTTTCTGTTGGGTTTTGAGTCTTTTGTAGAAGGCTTGTTTAGATAACCCAAAACATCCATAGAGCCATTTTCTTTTATACGCTGTTTTTTCTTTAGCTCTATCTCTTTTGCTAATGTTTTGGGCAATGACTTTTTTGACATATCGACGCCTGTAATGAGTTCCATATCAGCAATAATATCTTGTTGGAAGTCTTTTTGAAACTCAAGTTCTTCAATTTTTTCCTTTAACTTTTTAATTTCATCGTTTTTACTCATACCCGTATTTTGTTGTACTAAGGTACTGTATTTTCTTAACCAATAGGAAATAGTTGTTCTGGGAACGTCGTATTTTTTGGAAGCTTGGTTGTTTGAAATCTGCCCATTTAAGATTTGGTCAACGACTAAAAGTTTGGTTTCTAAAGTGGCTTTTTGGTAGCTTTTTTTTCGCCAGTGTTCATTTTGTGTTTTCATAAGTGACTGTAATTAATTGCTTAATTTTTAGTCAACCTATTTCAGGAAAGTTCAGCTCACGCATTAAAGCTAACGTGTTTGTGCATGGTTTGATTGCGTAAATTTAGCGAAAAAAAACTTAAAAAAGACTATCTTTTGATTTAGCGAGGTTTTTCCGCAGGAAAAACTATTTAGCAATTAAATTATGCATGGTGTTGCAAGTAGTAGTTTTTTCAGTTTTTAATTGATTTTCCATAAATTTGAGCTTTAAGTAAATAAATTCGCAAATATTTTCAATTCCATAAGCAAGCTAAATTCCGCAAGAGTATTTCAGTATTCAATTCCTATTTTCACAACACTTATAAATTCAGTTTGAGTAAATTTCCACAAAGTTGCTCAAAATCGGTTCTGCTTTTTTTTCACAATTGAGTAAATTCCAACGTTTTATTTTCAGCATTTTACTCCGCAATATTCTCCCTTTTTAAATACTGATTTATTACGTCTGAGTGATTTCCGCTATTACTTGCAACGTTAATGTGTATGGCTCGTTGCGGAAAATCAGCTATGATTTTCCGCCGTAACCGAAAGATAGCATAATGCAATGAATTCCGATTAGGAATTCAGCCGCAATGAGCTATACACGGTGTTGCCCACAGTTTTTTATTTCACTTCTTTTTTTCCAAGTAAGCGATTAGTTTCATTAAGGTCTTTTCATTGGCTGGAATAAAATAATTCATTAATGAAAGGTATTTCGGATTGTTTTTATATCCAATTCCGAATGATTTAATGTTGGTATCTCCGTTTTCTAACTCGTCAAAATAAATCACATTGAAAAAATCTTTGGCATCATCTTTCATAAATTCGGGGAAATTATCGGTTATTTCCGCTTGTAAAGTCAGAAGTCTTTTTGGTACGTAATTTATGATGTGAGTAATAATTGTAGTGCTATCTCCAATTTTACCTTGTTCATTATAATTCGTTTTGATATGTCCACCAACTTTTAGGTCAACTTCCGCAAGTGGTACAGCCCAATTTTCCCATCCTTTCTTAGTTGTGTATGCATTCCACACCGAATCAATAGGAGCCTTTACAGTCAATTCTTGGATTAGCACTAATTCAGGTGTTTTTGTTGAATCAATTTTCGATATTACTCTTTTCTCTTGTCCAAATGTGAATTTGGTCAGTGATAACAAGCAAAGGATGAAAAATATTTTTTTCATATCAGTCAATTTATTTCGTAGGTGTTTT
>NZ_BCBW01000022.1:0-2977 GCF_001315805.1 Olleya sp. ITB9 | reverse complement strand
TTTGTTACCCACAGTTATTAGTTCGATGTTGTTGTTTCTGTTCCAGTTTCAAAATCATAGGTTATTGTCGCACTATTCGGAATATTTTCCCAAGTGTTCATAATTTCATTTTGGTCTGAAACTTTTGTTAGTTTTACTATTAAACCTCCAACATTATTACTCACAGCAGTTGCTCGAACTCCGACAACTTTATATTCTTTTACAATTTTTGAGTCAGAAATAAAATCATCTGTATTTGCTGTTAAACCAGAATATGTTTCGGTCATTTCAACAACTTGGTCGTCTCCATCTGTCGTTATAAATGTCGCTTGAAATTCATAAGGCTCGTTTGGTCCTAAAGCAGCAATATCAACCGTAAATTCAAGGTTGTAATCTTGAAATTGAGTTAAGTCAACTGTTGCATTTTGATTTTTACTAAATGTTTCAATTAAAGTTCCTTCTCCAGTTATTTCAGTTCTCCATTTTAGAGTTGATTCATTAAGTTCTAAAATCTCTAAAACATAGTTTTCTAATCCAGCGTCTGAATCATCCCAAGCGATTGTTAATGTTGTTCCATTTTCAGTCCAATCTCCAAATTCAGAAATATCTTCTCCGCTATTTCCGAAACCTTCGTAGATAAATTCTACTCGATTATCAGTTGTAAATTTTAAAATACTATTGTCTGGAACTCCTGTATTATTTCCATTAAATGTACTTGAAATTCCATACCAAGTTCCGATTAAGTCACTATTGTTTCCGTTACTGTTTTCATCATCAGATGAACAAGATAAAATTGTAATTCCTAAAATAATTGTAAGTAATAAATTAAGTTTTTTCATTGCGTAAAATTTGGTTTTTAATTGTGGGTAACGGTATTGTGTATGATTAGTGGCGTGTTTAAGCACATAATTTAGCAAATAAAAACCAGATAGAAAATCCGCGAGGATTTTCGTAAGTAGGCGAGAACTAGCCATTAATTATACACGGTGTTGCCACCAGTTTTTTATTCTTCTGCACGTTTCTTTTCAACTTTCAGAATGTTATTTTGAATGTCCTTCATTATTATTTTACCCCACCAACCAGCATAAAAATTAAAAGTAGTGTTCATTTTGAAATTACTATATAAATGCAAACGATATTTTCCTTCGGTCAGCTTTTCAAGCTCATAAGTTCCATTTAATACATCAAAATATTCTCCTCCGATTAGAATGTGCTCGTCAAGAGTTGTTGATGGAATTTCATAAGTATTTGCCTTAATTGAAAAGACCATTTTCTTATTTTCTTCATATTCCGTAACTGTTTCTCTGAAAATTAGTCCATTAGTGAAAATCGCTTCTCGATAAGCACCAATTCCGTTATAATTCAATTCAGCTTTTAAAGGTCTCGGAAATCCTAAAAATTCTGTCAAATATCCAGTATCTTCTTCTTTTTCAATAGTTCTGACTCTTGTTACATTTTCCCATATTTTCTCTGCACTTGAATTAATATCTATGTAAGTATATGCTTTATATGTCCCTGGAATCTTTTCAATTAATTGTTCGACTGGTGAAATTAGGAATGGAATAAGAATCAGTAACGAAACGTTTAGTCTGTCATTTCTTCTTTTTAACTTTAAATAACCTCCTATTAATCCTCCAATTGATGCAGCTATCAAGAAAACTGGAAGAATCATTAACCAACAAGCCCAACCTTCAATTGCTAAAGCAAGTGTGATGATAAGAAATAAAATTATTGGAATCCAAGGTGTAAAAATTCGATACCATAATTTTTGAACTTTATTTTTATCTGATAGGTAAACTGTTAATGCACCAACTATTGTTGGAAGAAGAAAAAGGAAAGTAACTGACATTACAGAAAATAATTCATTCCAATCTTTCACTCCGAAAGCTAATCTTAAAACTATTGCGTAGAGAGTTGGAATTCCAATTGCAATAAGTATGTTCTTTAATTGTCTGTTCATTTTTTAAATTGGTGGCAACTGGTTATATGACAACTAATATAGTTGTTTTTGGGGTTATATTTCCCGTTATGACAACTTTTTGTGACTTATATCAAATAATTGTCTTTTTATTATTATTGTTTATTGATAGCTAAATTATAATAATGCACTTGTAAATTCAATACGTATAACTACGTGTTTTTAGCCATTGTTTATTTTGTGTTTAGATAGGTGCTTGTATTTAATTACTTAATTTTTACAAAATAAACTGTCGCTAACATTAAATGTTTTTTTACTTATTTGTAGGTTTGTTATAAGGTAAGTAAAATAGTTTTTAATAAAAATTTTACTGGTTATTAATGACAAAAACACGAACAAAACAACCTTGGCCAACTAAAAAGGCAATGGAGCAGGTTTATGAAATGAAACTTTGGGGAAACAATAACACCCAGTTTTATTCTGGAGAAGGGTCTCATGATCCAGAAATTATTAGGCCTTATTTAGAGGTTGTGCTCACCTTTTTTAAATCTTTTAAAACTCCATTAGCGGTTTGTGATTTAGGTTGTGGAGATTTTAATATTGGGAAACATTTAGTTCCTTTTACAAAGATATATCATGCAATAGATATCGTTGAAAATTTAATAGATTATAATAATGCTAAATATAAAGCTGAACATTTAGATTTTAAATGTTTGGATATTGCGGTTGATGAATTGCCTGATGGAGATTGTGCCATTATTAGACAAGTTTTACAGCATTTATCTAATACAGAGGTGAAAAATGTACTTAAAAAACTAATAAAATATAAATACATTATTCTAACCGAACATCTTCCAAATTCGGCGTTTGTACCAAACTTAGATATTATTTCTGGTCAAGGTATTAGAATAAAAAAGAAGAGTGGTTTAAATATTTTAGAAGCACCTTTTAATTTTAAAGTAACCTCAGAAACACAATTAATGTCGCATGTTTTAAAACACAATAAAGGTCTTATTGTGACAACTTTATATCAAGTTTTTTAAAATAGAATGTAGTTAATCTTTAAGTTTTGATAATAAA
>NZ_BCBW01000021.1:0-30360 GCF_001315805.1 Olleya sp. ITB9 | reverse complement strand
TTTTTATTATAGTATATGGTGTGTTTATTTTTTATCTAAACCAACTAATTCTATATCAAAAATTAAGTTAGCATTTGGTGGTACTGGACCACGTCCAGCAGCTCCGTAACCTAAATAACTTGGTACAAATATTCTGGCTTTATCACCAATATCCATATTTAACATTGCTTCTCTAAATCCTGGAACTAGAGTAGCAGACTCGTTGTATGGCATTGCAAATGCATTATATGCACCTTGCTTTTCAGCATCTTCATTGTAGTTATTGTATTTTTTAGCGTCTTCTACTATTGTAGAAAAGAAAAAACTTCCGTCTTCAAAAAGACCAGTACAATCAATTAAAACACGGTCAGAAGGTTTTGGTTTAATACCATCTGCTTTAGCGTCTAATATCATAACCATTCCTGTAGGAAACTCTTTAACTTCTCCAGGGAAATCAGCATGTTTTTTAATAAAGTTAGCAGCTGCTTCTTTTGACTGTTCTTTAATTCGCTCTAATTCTTTAGCTTTAAGCTCTTCCAATTTTTGAGGTAATAATGGTTCTTGTTCTGTAAATACTTTAGCTGCATCAAATGCTTTAGCTGCATCACCTTTGCGTATTATATTTAATTTTTGAATCACAACATCTTCTAAAGGTTTGTTTTTTTGGTTAACAGCAACATTAGAGATACTGTCTTGTACTTCTAATCCTTTTACTAATTCTCCAAATACAGAATGACAACTTACGCGACCATTACAGTTTTTTAAGCTACCATCTGCGTAAAAACCATCAAGATTTTGTTTTGGTACTTCGGTTATAAAAAATTGACTTCCGTTTGTATTGTAACCACCAGAATTAGCCATAGATAAGATTCCTGCTTTGTCATGACTTAAACTTGTGTCAAACTCGCTAAAAAACTTATAGCCAGCACTTCCCATTCCTGTTCCTGTTGGGTCACCACCTTGAATCATGAATTTGTCCATAACTCTATGAAAAATAATACCATCATAAAATGGTTTTCCTTTTAAAGAATCTGCTAATTTAGGGTGTGTACCTTCTGCTAATCCTACAAAGTTAGCGACTACAACAGGTACTTTTTCGTAAAATAATTTGGCAACCATTGTACCTTTATTAGTCACAAACTCGGCATAAAGACCATCTTCCAAATCTTGGTGTTTATCTTGACAAGAGCTACTTGTTAAACTGACCATTAAGGCAATAAATAATAGTTTCATTGTTTTAATTAATTTGTTCATTTGTTTTGGGTTTATATCTATTCTTTTTGGTTAATCGAAAATACTGAAACTTCGCAAATTATAGGAAGGTTAATTCCTATTTTATTTTCATCTCCATAATAACCGTATGCTTTTTGCGACGGAAAAATAAAAGTTGCACTCTCGCCAGCCTTCATTAATTTTAATCCTTCGCGTAGACCAGAAAATAACTCTTCTTGATCCATTGCATACTTTTGTATTTTAAGTTCCTCTTTACTATAAATAGTTGTTCCTTTTAAATCCTTAATATTATAGCTAAATACAATTTTGTCTCCAAAATTGGGTGTAGATAAGCTATCGCTTTCAATTTTAGTATCAAAATAATACCAAAAACCATTACCTGATGTTTGATAGTTTTTTTCTGGTTGTTGGGCTATAATTGCTTCAATAGCTTTAGTTTCTTTTTGATTTAAAGATTTATTTCTTTCAATAGATTCATCTATAAAAGAGCCACTACTAACTGTTACTGGTTTTCTGGCTTCAGGAGATTTACATCCTAAAACCGTAAAAACTGTAATTATTAATATAATTAAACTATGCTTCATGTAATGCTGTGTTGTATTGCGGTAAGATACTAATAAATTTTTCAACAGTTTTAGCAATATCTACATCGCTTTTTCCTCCTGCAGCATTAGTGTGTCCACCACCTTGGAAGTGCGCTCTTGACATTTCGTTTACAGAAAAATCCCCTTTTGATCTTAAAGATATTTTTATAATGCCTTGTTGTAAATCTTCAATAAATATAGCTGCCAATACTACATTGTTTAAAGATAAAGCATAGTTTACAAAACCTTCTGTATCTCCTTTTTTGTAATCAAATTGCTGTAATTCTTTTTGAGACAATGTTATAAATGCAGCTCTAGATTCTGGTATTACTTTAAGGTTGCTTAAGGCGCAGCCCAAAAGTTGTAATCTATTATAGCTATTGGTGTCAAAAACTTGATTGTGTATAAAAGTATTGTCTGCACCTTTGTCTATTAAGTTGGCTATAATCCTATGTGTAGCGCTAGTTGTGGACCTAAATCTGAAAGAGCCAGTATCTGTCATAATACCAACATAAATGGCTGTAGCAATATTACTATCTATAACAGGTAAACCGTCTAAATACTCTATAAAATTATAAATCATCTCACATGTACTACTCATGGTAACATCACTATATGTGTATTTAGCGTAATCATCAGGTTGTTGATGATGATCTATCATGATTTTTAATGCTTGACTATTAGTTAGTACATTTACCATGTCTCCAGCACGATGAAACGCGTTGAAGTCTAACGTGAAAATTATATCAGCTTCAGCTATTTTTTGTTCGCTATCTTCTTTTTGACTGTCGTATTTTAATATTAAATCTTGACCAGGAATCCATTTTAAAAAATCTGGATAATCATTAGGGACAATAACAGTCGCTAGATGATTAGTTTTTGTTAAATAATGAAATAAAGCCAAACTAGAACCAATAGCATCTCCATCAGGATTTTTATGGCTTACAATTACAATTTTTTTAGGTGTTGCCAATAACTGATTAATGGCTGTAATGTCTTGTTTTGTCATAGCCAACGAAGATACAATTTTTTAATATTGGATTGTATTGTTTTTCTTAATAAATGGCGTACTTTTGCACAAAATTAACAGCTACTTTATAACAATTACAGTGGTTGTAATTAATTACATTAGATAACATTAAAATTAAAAAATGGCAACTAACAGAACATTTACAATGCTTAAGCCTGACTCTGTTGAAAAAGGGTACATTGGCGCAATCTTAGAAAAAATTAACGCTTCAGGTTTTAGAATCGTTGCAATGAAGTTAACACAAATGACTAAGCAAGATGCTGAAGCATTTTACGCTGTACATAACGAAAGACCTTTCTTTGGTGAGTTAGTAGAGTACATGACACGTGGACCTATTGTTGCTGCTATTTTAGAAAAAGATAATGCAGTAGAAGATTTTAGAACTTTAATAGGTGCTACTAATCCTGATGATGCAGCAGAAGGTACTATCCGTAAATTATATGCAGCTTCTATTGGAGAAAATGCAGTACACGGAAGTGATAGTGATGAGAATGCAGCTATTGAAGGTGCTTTCCATTTTTCTGGACGTGAAATGTTTTAAGTATAAAACACTATAGTTTATATAAAAAAATCCAGCGTATGCTGGATTTTTTTTTGTTTTTACATTACTCAAAAATAAATTTAAAAGTAATTGAGTAATAAGGTGTGCCACGAAAAAAGCCTTTCCAATTGGAAAGGCTTTTTTTGTAATGGTTTAAATAGAAAATATATAATTATACTACTTTTACATTTACTGCGTTCATTCCTTTTCTTCCTTCTTGTAAATCGAATTCTACAACATCACCTTCACGAACTTCGTCGATAAGTCCAGAGATGTGTACGAAATGGTCTTTGTCTGATCCTTCTTCAGTTATAAAACCGAATCCTTTTGAATCATTGAAAAATTTTACTGTGCCTTGAGCCATTGTAATAAAAAAATTTGTTAATAATAGTGTCAAAGATAGAATTAATAATATTAACTAAACGTTATTTTTAAATTATTTCAAAAAAAAATATTTAGTATTTCTATTTTTAATTATCTCAAAACCAGTTTTTTAATAATTTCCTTTCCTAATTCCTCATTTAGCATGGTAATTATCTTTTGATTACCATAACTTAATTCTTCTCTTAAAGCACTAGAACTTAGTTGTATATAGAGGGTGTCTCTTTTTAGCTCAATTGCAGTGGTGTAATTGTTAATTCCGTTACCCATTAACTTAGACCAAGCGTCTCTAACATTAACTTTGTCAAGTCCTTTTTCAAGTTTATTTTCGGTAACAAAATCTTGTAATGCTTCAGATATGTTAAGTAAATTGTTGCTGCGTTTTGCCATGTTTTAATCTAGTGTAATTGGTGTGTAACGTCTGTATAAATACAAATCTTTATTTTGGTTTATGACTTGTAATTTGTCATTACTTGCTTTTAATATAGTTTCTTTCCATTTAGCAAATGGAGTTGAGTAATATAAATTTAGACTATCGTTTTCTATCTTAAATATAAATTGTTCTTGATTTTTTGAGGTTTGGTAAGTGCCTCCAAAATTAGGTTTTAGTTTTTTTCTAAATCCAACCGAGTCGTTATTTATTTCAATATAATCTATAGTTTCATTTATAGTGTATTGTTTTTTTGTGCCATCCTTAAGGATTACCTCTTCAATCTCCCAATATCCAGTAATATGTTGTTTAAATTGTTCAGGATTATTACTACAACTAAGTATAAGTAATAATACTATATAGATGGATTTTTTCATGTTAAAGTTTAAAAATTTCATAAGATTGGTGTACTTGTTTTACTGCATTTTCTGTACGTTCGGCATGTGTGTCACTTATAAAAATCTGACCAAAATTTTCGTCATTTACAAGTTTTATAATTTGGGCGACGCGTGTTTCATCTAATTTATCAAAAATATCATCTAATAGCAGTATTGGATTATCACCACTTAACGCTTTAATACTATCAAATTGAGCTAATTTTAAAGCAATTAAAAACGATTTTTGTTGGCCTTGACTACCAAATTTTTTAATAGGATAGTCTCCAATATTAAACTCTAAGTCATCTTTATGTATGCCTACACTAGTGTATTGTAACGCTTTATCTTTGTTAATGGCTTTTCTTAGTAACTGCTCTAAATCGCTTGTAAATAGGTCACTTTTATAATTTAAGCTAACTTCTTCGTTATTGTTGCTTATAGCCTTGTAACGTGCTTTGAATAACGGAATAAAGTCTTCTAAAAACTGTTTGCGTTTTTCAAAAATTTCGGTACCATATAATTGTAATTGCTGGTTGTAAACTTCTATGGTATCGTTATTATAAGTGTGGTTTGCTGCAAAATATTTTAATAACGAATTACGTTGCGATAGTATTTTGTTGTAATTAATAAGACTACTTAAATAGTTTTTGTCACTTTGGCTTATAACGCTATCTATAAACTTACGTCTTGTGTCACTACCTTCAATAATTAAATCTCTATCTGCTGGACTTATTATAACTAAAGGCAAAAAACCAATATGATCACTAAATTTGTCATAAGCTTTAGTGTTTCGTTTGATAACCTTTTTTTGTCCTTTTTTTAGGCTAACAACTATGTTTTCGGTTTTATTATCTTTATCATATTCGCCATTTATAACAAAAAACTCTTCATTATATTTAATGTTTTGCGATGCGACAGGGTTAAAGTAACTTTTACCAAAGGATAAATGATAGATTGCATCCAACACATTAGTTTTTCCGACGCCATTATTACCTACCAAACAGTTAATAGTCTCATTAAATGCAAAGGTTTTTGAGTCAAAATTTTTATAGTTTAATAGTGATAAAGACTTTAAAATCATAGAGTTATTTCTAAAAGGGAAGGCTTTTAATGCGATAGCCTTGTAAGGATGTGCAAATTATTGAAAAATATCAAATAAATAACCTTTTATTTCTGAAGAAAAATTATATTTTTGTGCGCATTAATAAAATTAATATGGCAACTTACAAGAAAAGAGGATACAAACCAAAAACAAAAGTAGAAAAGGAAATTGAGGTTGAAGACACATCGTCATCAACAACAGCTGAGGTTTTTGATACTTTAGATGAATCTGCAAACAAAGCAGAAGAATTTGTAGAGAAAAATCAGAAAAATATTTTTATTATCATTGGTGCTGTAGCAGCTGTAGCATTGCTATATTTGGGATATCAACAATTTGTTGTAAAGCCTAATCAAGGTGAGGCAATGAATGAAATGTATCAAGCACAAAAATTCTTTAATGATGCTGTAACAGCAGCAGTTGGACAAGACTCTTTATATACGTTATCTTTAAAAGGAGGAGAAGGTAAGTTAGGTATGGTTGATATTGCTGACCAATATAGTGGTACTGCTGCAGGAAACTTAGCTAATTACTATGCAGGAATGGCGTATTTAAATACTAAAGATTACCAAAATGCTATCACATATCTTGATAAGTTTGAGAGCGATGACGAAACTTTAGCTCCTATGGCTAAAGGTGCAATTGGTGATGCCTTTATGCAATTAACAGAGGCAGAAAATGCATTAGATTATTATATAGAAGCTGCTAACTTACGTCAAAACGAGTTTACTGCTCCAACTTATTTATTTAAAGCAGGTATTACTGCTTTAAATTTAAACCAAGCATCAAAAGCATTAGATTTATTTAATAAAATAAAAGACAATTACCCAAGCTCACCTGAAGCAACTCAAGCAGAAGTGTTTATTGGTAAAGCTAAGGCAATGTCTAACTAATACATACTATGGCAACAACAAATTTATCAGCATACGATAAAGCAACAATCCCAAACGGAGAGCAATTTCGGTTTGGGATTGTTGTTTCTGAATGGAACGAAAAAATCACTCAAGGTTTATTAGAAGGTGCCAAAAGCACATTAATACAGCATGGTGTAAATGAAGATAACATAGCTATTTGGGATGTTCCAGGAAGTTATGAGCTAATTTATGGTTGTAAAAAAATGCAGAACCAAATGGTAGATGCAGTTATAGCAATAGGTAGCGTTGTGCAAGGAGAAACAAAACATTTTGATTTTGTTTGTGAAGCTGTAGCACAAGGTATTAAAGACCTAAATGTTATTGATGAGACACCTGTTATTTTTTGCCTATTAACAGATAATACCATGCAACAAGCTATTGATAGATCTGGAGGTAAACATGGTAACAAAGGTGTTGAAGCAGCAGTTGCAGCATTAAAAATGGCCCAATTACGTAGTAATGCTTAAGGACTGTTAACAATTTTTAGCATTCTTAACCTATAGCTTTATAGTATTTTCAGTATTTTTGAGTAGTATTCACTTAAAAACTACTTAGACTTGTTTAGTCAAAAACAAAATAAAAAATTTAACTATCAGTCTCGTTTTTCAAAAGACGAAAACTCAGCTGCAAAACTTAAACAAAGTTTAAATACAAGTTGGACTGAAACTAGACGAACAGCTTCAAAAACTAAAAAAGGAAACACATTGTTTCTACTTATTGGTGTGTTAGCTGTTTTGTTGATTGTAATGGTGTACTTAAACACCAAAATTAAATAGATAACGCTATGGGATTACTATCTAAACGTAAAAATAAAAAGTTTAATTACTCGCCTAGATTTTATAAAGGTGAAGGTAATCCGTATGAAATCAAACATAAGTTTGATGAGCATAGAACAACAGTTGGTGAAAATCCAAATTTTAAACAAAAATTTAATAATGCTTTTGATGAGCTTAAAAATAGTCCAGATAAAGCAGCCAATAGACGTATACTGATAATCGTAGCTGTATTAATATTTTTATTTTTATTAATCATCGGTTTTGATTTATCTATATTCTTCTCTAATTAAAGTATGGCAGATATTATTCAATTATTACCAGATCATGTAGCTAATCAAATTGCTGCAGGTGAAGTAGTGCAACGACCAGCTTCGGTTGTAAAAGAGTTACTTGAAAATGCAATTGATGCAAATTCAGACTCCATTAAATTAATTATTAAAGACGCAGGAAAAACCCTAATCCAAGTTATTGATAACGGAAAAGGGATGAGTGCTACAGACGCAAGACTTAGTTTTGAACGTCATGCGACTTCTAAAATAAAATCTGCTGACGATTTATTTCAACTTAACACAAAAGGGTTTAGAGGAGAAGCTTTAGCAAGTATTGCTGCAATTGCACATGTTGAGCTAAAAACGAAACAAGACGACGAAGAACTTGGTACGACTATAGTTATTGAAGGTAGTGAAGTTAAAACCCAAGAGGTTATTGTAACACCAAAAGGGACGTCATTGTCAGTAAAACACTTGTTTTTTAATATACCAGCTAGACGTAATTTTTTAAAATCAAATACGGTTGAACTTAGACATATTATTGACGAGTTTCATCGTGTTGCATTAGCACATCCATCCATTGCGTTTTCAATGTTTAGCAATGGTAACGAGACTTTTAATCTTCCTCAAAGTAATTACAGACAACGTATTGTAAATATTTTTGGAAACAAAACAAACGAAAAATTAGTACCTGTAGAAGAAACCACAGAAGTATTAACCATATCTGGATTTGTTGGTAAACCTGAGTTTGCTAAAAAGTCTAGAAACGAGCAATTCTTTTTTGTAAATAACCGTTTTATTAAAAGCGCGTATTTAAATCATGCAATTAATTCTGCTTTTGAGGGTTTGTTAAAAGATGGAGCACAACCAAGTTATTATTTAAACTTAACGGTTAATCCGCAAACCATAGATATTAATATTCATCCAACGAAAACCGAAATTAAGTTTGATGATGAACATACGTTGTATGCTATTTTAAGATCCGCTGTAAAACATAGTTTAGGACAATTTAATATTGCTCCTGTTTTGGATTTTGATCGTGATGCTAATTTGGATACACCTTATAGCTATGAGCAAAAAGGTATGCCAATTGTAGAGGTAGACCGAAGCTTTAATCCATTTAAAGACGACACACCAGTTTCCAAACCTACAGCAATTGCTAGTCCTAGTTTTAAAAAAGATACAGGAGCAAGTTGGGAGAGTTTATATGTTGGTTTAGAGTCTAAAGGCACTAAAACGACTAAAGATTTTAATGAAATTACTTTTGAAAGTCAACCTGAAAATGAAAGTATTTTTAAAAATGAAAATGAAGTCGAAACTAAGCAAACTACTTACCAATTAAATAATAAATTTATAATAAGCACCATTAAATCTGGTATGTTGGTTATAGACCAGCATCGTGCACATCAGCGTGTTTTATATGAAGATTTTTTGCGTCATATTACTATAAAAGAAGGCGTAAGCCAACAATTACTGTTTCCGTTAGAATTGCATTTTTCTAGTCAAGAAATAGCATTAATTAATCAATTAAAAGAAGATTTAGAATCCACAGGGTTTGTATTTCAATCCATAAAAGATGATACTGTTTTAATTTCAGGTGTACCAGTAAATGTACCAGAAAGCGAAGTGTCTATAATCTTAGAACAGCTAATTAGTGATGTTGAAAACGAAGTGCCAGACAGCAATTTTTCGGCAACAGATTTATTAGCTAAATCTATGGCAAAAAGTTTAGCCATAAAAACAGGTCAAACGTTAACCAATCCAGAACAAGAACATTTAGTAAACCGATTGTTTGGTTGTAAGGAACCTAACGTGTCACCTACTAATAAAACCACATTTATAACAATGACTGTGGATGAGTTAGATAAAAAATTTATGTAAGTTATGATTAAAATAACAGATACAGTTAAGCATCTAATTATCATAAATGTACTAATGTTTATTGGTACAATGACTGTTGGTGATGGACGTTTGTTTTACGATTTATTTGCAATGCATTTTCCTGCAAGTGATGCCTTTAAACCTTGGCAAGTGGTTACTCATATGTTTATGCATGGTGGTTTTACACACTTGCTATTTAATATGTTTGCTTTATGGATGTTTGGAAGTCCAGTTGAGCAACGTTTAGGTCGTAATAAATTTTTGTTTCTATACTTTTCAGCTGGATTAGGAGCGGTTTTGTTTCAGTTAGCTGGATATTATTGGGATTATTTTCCAGCTTTAAAAAGCTTACTAGAATCAGGATTAAGTACCGAAGCTATAAATGATATTATTAATTTTAATATTTTAGATGGTCAGCAATATACAGGTCAGTTATTACAAGAACAATTAGCAACTTATATGGCAGATCATAATATTAGTAGTAATGTAATTAATCAATCTGTATTTCAGTCTTTATTTGAAACTAATGTACTTATAAATAACAGTACCATGGTTGGTGCGTCAGGATGTATTATGGGTGTTTTAGCTGCTTTTGGTATGATGAATCCAAATGCAGAGTTGATGATGCTATTTTTACCAATTCCAATAAAAGCTAAATATTTTATACCAGGAATTATACTTTTAGATGTTATCTCTGCGTTTACAGGACAGTCGTTTTTTAGTCCAAGTAATACTGCTTATTTAGCTCACGTTGGAGGAGCAATAATTGGCTTTGTTATAATGTGGTATTGGCGTAAAACACAATTTAATAAAAACCGTTGGGATAGGTAATATGAATCAAATTCAGCAATTAAAATATAAATATGCTAGACTAAATGTGCTAGAAAAAATTATAGCAATTAATGTTGTAGTATTTTTATTTGCTTTATTGTTAAGACGTTTGGTTCCTATATTATTTGTGTGGCTACGTTTACCTAGTGACTTTATTGACTTTTTATATAAACCTTGGACAATTATTAGTTACGGATTTCTTCATTTTGATCCGTTACACATGCTATTTAATATGTTATGGCTTTACTTTTTAGGTAGAATCATGCTTAATTTATTTAGTCCTAAAATGGCACTCAATATCTATTTTATGGGTATTATATCAGGAGGTTTGGCTTTTTTATTAGGTTATAACTTGCTTCCAAAATTATTTTTACAACCAGCCTATTTAATTGGTGCATCTGCAGGAGTAAGAGCTATTTTAATATTTTTGTGTACTTATATGCCTAATAAAGAGTTAAGGTTTTTTACCTTTAATTTAAAATTATGGTGGATAGGAGCAGTGCTAATTGGTTTTGATATTATTAATATATTTAGTGGTCAAAATGCTGGTGGAAATTTAGCCCATTTAGGAGGTGCTTTATTAGGTTTTGTTTACGCTAAACAGCTAGTTAAGGGTCAAGATATAGGTACAGGTTTTTCGCGTTTTATGGATTGGATTACTGGTGTTTTTAAAAGTCGTCCATCGACCAATTTAAAAACTGTACATAAACAAAAAGGGAAAGTTGCTGGTTATAAAAAAGAAGAGTTTAACCAATTTAATAATCAGAAAAAAGTAGACACCATATTAGACAAAATAAGCAAAAGTGGTTATGATAGTTTGTCTAAAGAAGAAAAAGAGTTTTTATTTAAAGCTGGTAAATAATTAATTAATATGAAGAATTTAAATTTTTTAGAGAAAGTCGTGTTCTTCATAAATTCTATTGCTGCTTTTTTACTACTGTTATCTTATGTTTTACCCAATATACCACCAAAAACATTTGCTATATTATCTGTTTTAAGTTTAGGTGTTCCTTTTTTAATATTGCTTAACGTTTTATTTTTTGTGTATTGGTTGCTTAAAATAAAAAAGCAATTATTACTGTCTTTAGTAGTCATAGCAGTGGGCTATTTTTTGTTTGGATCGTTGTATAAATTCTCTAACTGGGAAGAAAACAACGCAGATAGTTTATCTATTATGAATTACAACGTGCGTTTGTTTAATCTTTATGATTGGATTGAAGAAGACGCGATAGATACAAAACTTGTTGATTTTGTGAAGAATGAAAATCCTGATATTTTATGTATTCAAGAATATCACGAGCAAGAAAGTATTGATTTTTCTTTTTACAAATACAAATACAAAAAACTGGATGACAAAACTAAAAAAATAGGACAAGCTATATTTTCTCAATATCCTATTGTTAATTCTGGCTCTGTTCAGTTTCCTAAAACAGCTAATAATGCCATTTTTGCAGATATTGTTAAAGGTAAAGATACTGTTAGAGTGTATAATTTACATTTACAATCTTTAAGAATTGATCCAAGAGTGCAAAGTTTAACTACCCAAAATTCTGAAGAATTGATACATGGAATAGGAGAGGCATTTAAGCTTCAGCAAAATCAAACAGAATTGTTTTTAAAACATAAAAACCAAAGTCCACACAAATCAATTATAAGTGGTGATTTTAATAATTCTGCTTTTTCATACGTTTATAATGCCATTAGAGGTGACATGAAAGATGCTTTTAAACAACAAGGTAATGGTTTTGGACGTACCTACAACTTTAAGTTTTTTCCGTTACGTATAGATTTTATTTTAGTCGATAAATCGTGGAATGTCAACAGTTTTAAAACTTACGATGTACAATACTCTGATCACTTTCCTATACTTACTAAAATTTCATTTTAATTTTAAGACATTAAAGTACAGTCTGTAATATCTGCAATAATATGAATTACTAATCCTAGACCTATTAACCTAGTGGTTTTTGGTAATAGTAAAATAATATATAATGCAATTGCGTAATAGCTGTGTAAAGGATGAAAGTTTATGCTACATCTGTCTGCCTGAAAGATTGGTGTAGCTAATAAATGATCTAAGTCAATTAAATATCCCGAAAGCATAATTAAGTATGCTTTTTTCCAATTAGATTTAAAAAATAACACTGCTAATAAAAGTGGTAGTAAAAAATGAATTCCGTAATGTATAAACGGTCTAATCATTATGTATTAAGCTTTGATTTTCTAAATAGTTTAAAGCATTTGTACCTTCGTTAAATAATAAATCAAGGATACTTAAATTACTTAAAAAGCCATGTTTAGGACTAAAAACTTGTGTGTAAGCTTCAAAATTAAAATTTTGTTGCTGTCTTGCATTTGATAAGGACCTATAATCTTTTGCATTTGCATTAGTTTCCTTTTCAAAGGTAGTTGTAAATTTTGGTGTCATATCCAATTGAAGACATTCACAAACTATTTCAAAACATTTAAGATTATGGTCAAAAATAAAATCTGATTTTACATTGAAAAGCGGTTGCAATTCATCTTCATAAAATTCAAAAAAAGGTGACGTTCGGTAAGCAGACTCTAAGCTTTTCCAGTGTACAGTTTGCCAATTATCTACATCACTAATTTTAACATCTTTATATAGCTGACGTTGTTTGTGACTATGAATAATTGGTACACTTAATTGTAGCTTTCCGTTTGCTCCATAAATATAAGTCCTATTTCTGTAAGATTGTTTCTGAAAATTATCATGTATTTCAAACGTCAGACTTTCAGCTTTAGCTATAGCAACAAATTGTGCTATACTTGGAAAATATGTTGGATGCAGTACTATATTCATTTTAAAACGGAGTACACTTAAATTAATATTAGAATACTAATGTTTTTAGATCTTTAAGCAGTTTTTTTATTTTTTCTAAATTTTTTGTAACCAAAAAATAAAGCTAATACTATTAAAAACGGAATAAAATAAGAGGTTAATTTACCATTACCACCAACGGTTGTAAATAATCTGTTCCAACGTATTTTATTAATACCTTTTCCGTTAGTATCATAACTCATCCATACAAAAACAGGTTTTCCAACAACATGATCAAACGGTACAAAACCCCACATTCTTGCATCTTGAGAGTTGTGTCTGTTGTCTCCCATCATCCAATAATAATCTTGTTTAAAGGTGTATGAGGTTGCAACTCTTCCATTAATTAAGACTTGGTTGCCTTTTACATTAACAGTATTGCCTTCATAGGCTGTTAGTAAGCGTTTGTAAACCGGTAAGTTATCTACATTAATATCAATAGATTTTCCTTCTTGTGGTATGTAAATTGGTCCAAAATTATCTCTGTTCCAAGTATATCCAGGAGCATTAGGGAAAATGTTTTCAGTCGTACTATTAGATAAATCCTTAGTAACGCTTTTAACATCAGGATCACTTTTCATTATAGTCGCTAAATCTTCAGTTAGATTAACATGTAATTGACTTTCAGCAATATCTAATTTTAACAAGTTAAATGATTCTTGATCAATATTAGCTGTAAAGTTAACTTGTAATGAATCCTGTTTAGTGATATCTACACCAATTTTCTTGACTTTTAAGTAATTCTGAAATTGAGGTCTATTAAAATTAGCGGTTTCAGTTTTAAAAACGTATTGGTCGTATTTTTCTGTAATGTTATATTTTTGATAAATAGATTCAGGTGACACACCATTTAATATAACTTTATAAAAAAACTGTAGTTTAGCTCTGTCTGGTAATTGGTTTTTAGTTCCATTTATATATACATAACCATCTTTAATAGATAGATTGTCACCAGGTAATCCAACACAACGTTTTACATAATTAGTTTTTTTGTCAATTGGTTTGTGTCTTACTTCTCCATAAGGATTATTTATGTCAACTAAAGTATCTACAGGCCAGTTAAAAACAACAATGTCATTACGTTTTATACTTTGAAAAGCAGGAAATCTAAATTTTGGTAATTGAGGAAATTTAAGATAGGATGGCGTAGTACTTCCTGGTATTGCATCATGTATCATTGGTAAAGCTATTGTAGTTTGAGGTGCTCTTGCACCATAATGTACTTTACTTACCAATAAAAAATCACCTACTAATAGTGTTTTTTCAAGTGATGATGTTGGTATAACAAAGGGCTGAATAAAATATGTATGCACTATAGTTGCAGCAACAATTGCAAATAATATAGAGCTTACCCAATCACCAACTTCTGTTCTAGGTTGTAAATCTCTATCTTTTATATGGTTGATGTCCTTAGCGACATAGTTTAAATAAAAACTATAAAAACCAAAAGTGAAAATAGCTAAAAAGGTATCTACAGCAGAATTTTTGCCATAACTTCTTGCAATTTCAACCCAAATTACTGGAAATAGAATGAGATTAACAATTGGTAAAAACAATAGAATAGTCCACCACCAAGGTCTGTTAATAATTTTCATTAAAATTACAGCATTATAAACAGGAATAAATGCTTCCCAAGCTTGTCTGTCAGCTTTAATGTATAGTTTCCAAGTGGCTAAACCATGTAAAACCTGAATAACTAGAAAAAATATAATCCACTGCGTAACGTCCATATTGGTAAAAATTATTGTCTTTTGGTTAATCTATTATTGCAAATGTTGTTAAAATTAATAAAGTTACCCAATATTTAACACATCTTTCATAGTAAAAACACCGGTTTTATCTACAATCCACTCGGCAGCTATAACAGCACCAAGTGCAAAACCTTGCCTGTTATGTGCTTCGTGTTCTATTTTTATAGTATCAATTGGACTAGTGTAACTTATAGTATGCGTTCCAGGTACTTCAGGAATACGCTTAGCAACAATAGGTATATTGTTATTATTAGCTTTATCTAATTCCCAACCTTTATAATCGTCATTATTTTTAATGATACCTTCTGCTAAAGTAATAGCAGTACCACTTGGCGCGTCTAATTTTTGAGTATGGTGTATTTCTTCAATATCTAATTTGTAATCCTTTAATTTAGACATCATTTTTGCTAGAGTTTCATTTAGTTCAAAAAAGATATTTACTCCTAAACTAAAATTAGAAGCATAAATAAAAGCCCCTTTTTGTTTTTTACAAAGCGAAACCACATCGTTATATTGATCTAACCATCCTGTAGTACCAGATATTACAGGTACTTGATTGTTAATACAATTACTAATGTTTCCAAATGCAGCAGAAGGGACGCTAAAGTCAATAGCTACCTCTGCATCTGTAATAGTATAATTGTCAGTTTTTGAAGTTTTAATTACTATGGTATGACCACGTTGTAATGCTATGATTTCAATTGCTTTTCCCATTTTACCGTAGCCTAGTAAAGCTATTTTCATAAGATGATAGTGTTTTAGTTTTCAGAATTATTGAAAACTATAGTTTTAAAATTGAAAATTTAAAGTTAATCCTACACGACCCACATTATCAATTTCTTCAATTTGATAGTGTGGTTTTAAACTTAAATCGTCATTAATATTATATTGTAGTAAATGCGCATCAACATTGGCATCAATTATATTTAAAGCATACATGCCTACAGTTACTAAAAGTGATAATTCTTTATTTCTACGGTAGTTTTTTTGAGCTTCTCTTAGACCGTCATCGGTTATACGATCTTGGAATTCGTCATCAGAAAAACCCGCTAAACGTCTTTTATAAGCGTCTCTAGCGCGTTTATATTGCTTATTATTATCTATATAAAAATATATACCTGTTCCTAATGCAGCATAGACTATGGGGATTTTCCAATATTTTCCATTATAAGCTTGGCCTAAACCTGGTAAAATAGCAGAATAGAAAGCAGCTTTAGATGGTGCCAAAGGATCATAGGCTTTAGTTTTTTTTACAACTGTACTATCTATAATTACAGGTTTGTCTCTTTTTTTTTGTTTTAAGGATTTAGGTAGTTTTTTTGACGATTTAGCACTATCTGTTGTTTTGACAGCATCATCATCTGTTTGAGCAAAACCAATTGCACAAAATAAACAGAATATAACACAGAATAGATATGGCTTATTTACCACCTTCGACTAGCTTTTTAATACGATTAAAATCTTCTTCAGAATGAAAAGGAATCGTTATTTTACCTTTACCATTATTAGATACTTTAACGTCTATTTTATGTCCAAAGTATTCAGAAAATGTACTGATGCCTTTTTTAACAAAAATGGGTAATTGTTCTTTTTCTTTTTTAACAGGGATTTTGACTTCTTTTGTTGTGTTGTAGTTACGTACTAAAGCTTCAGTATCTCTAACAGAAAGTTTGTTAGCCAATATTTTTTCGTAAATCTCTAACTGTATATTTTGATCTTCAATATTAATTATAGCACGTCCATGACCCATAGATAAAAATCCGTCACGCATTCCTGTTTGAATAATTGGATCTAATTTTAATAGACGTAAATAGTTAGAAATGGTACTGCGTTTTTTTCCAACACGCTCACTCATTTGGTCTTGAGTCAGCTCAATTTCATCAATCAAACGTTGGTACGACAAAGCAATTTCTATAGGGTCTAAATCTTGACGTTGGATATTTTCTACCAATGCCATAGTCAGACTTTCCTGATCATTAGCTATCCTGATATAAGCAGGAATAGTTTCTAAACCAATGGATTTTGAAGCTCTAAAACGACGCTCTCCAGAAACTAATTGATATTTTTCAAATCCTAATTTTCTAACAGTAATAGGTTGTATAACTCCTAACTCTCTGATAGAAGATGCCAACTCACGTAAAGTTTCTTCGTTAAAATTAGTACGTGGCTGAAATGGATTCATTTCAATAGCTTCTAAATCTAACTCAACTATGTTTCCTATAACTTTATCTGCATTTTTATCTTTTGCAGATTGAATATCATTTTCTGGATCTTTTAATAATGCTGAAAGTCCACGTCCTAAAGCCTGTTTTTTTGTTGCCTTCGCCATATTTTAGGAGTTTTTTGTAATAATTTCTTTTGCTAAACTTAAATAGTTACTTGCACCTTTACTTGATGCGTCATAGTTTATAATGCTTTCTCCATAACTTGGTGCTTCACTTAACTTAACATTACGTTGAATGATAGTTGAAAACACCATGTCGTTAAAATGCTTTTGCACTTCTTCTACGACTTGATTAGATAAACGTAAACGTGAATCGTACATAGTAAGTAGTAAGCCTTCAATATCTAATTCTGGGTTGTGTATCTTTTGAACACTTTTTACAGTGTTTAATAGTTTTCCTAAACCTTCTAATGCAAAATACTCACATTGTATTGGTATAATTACAGCGTCTGAGGCTGTTAAAGCATTAAGGGTAAGTAAGCCTAAAGAAGGCGCACAGTCAATTAAGATATAATCGTAGTGATCTTTGATGTCTTCTAATGCTTTTTTAAGCATGTATTCTCTTTGGTCTTTATCTACAAGTTCTATTTCAATAGCAACTAAGTCTATATGAGCAGGAATAAGATCAAGGTTAGGCGAATCTGTTTTTAATACAGCTTGTGCAGCCGAGTTTGTATGCTCTAATAATTGGTAGGTACCAATATCTACACTTTCAACATCTATACCTAAACCAGATGTTGCATTAGCTTGTGGATCTGCATCAATAAGTAGGACTTTTTTTTCTAAAACACCTAGTGAAGCTGCTAAGTTTACTGAGGTTGTTGTTTTACCAACACCACCTTTTTGATTGGCAATTGCTATTATTTTACCCATTAATTCGATTTGGTTTTATTGAAATTTTAGCTTTTAACAAAAGCTAAAAGACCAGCGTAAAAATACAATTATTTATGACTAATAAAAACCTTAGTTGTTAACAATGTTTTAAATGAAACAACCTTGGTTTATAAACCTGCTTTAAACCTCTATTTTAATGATGGTTATGCTTTAAATATAAAAACAAACTCACATTTTTGTATATAATTTATAAATTTGATTGTTTTTGTAGGAATTTGATGAGTGATTAATCTATTAAAATTTCCAAAATTTTAATAGCTGCATCACTAATTTTTGTTCCAGGCCCAAAAACTGCAACAGCACCTGCGTCAAATAAATATTGGTAATCTTGTTTAGGTATCACTCCTCCAACAATTACCATTATATCGTCACGACCGTATTTTTTTAGTTCTTCAATAACTTGCGGAACCAAAGTTTTATGTCCAGCTGCAAGAGAGGATACACCAAGTATGTGTACATCATTTTCTACCGCTTGTTTTGCAGCTTCTTCTGGAGTTTGGAATAATGGTCCAATGTCTACATCAAAGCCTACATCTGCATAGCCAGTTGCTACAACTTTTGCACCACGATCATGTCCATCTTGTCCCATTTTTGCAATCATTATACGTGGTCTTCTACCATCTTGATCTGCAAATTGGTCTGCTAATACTCTTGCTTTTGCAAAAGACTTATCATCTTTAATTTCTTTACTATACACGCCAGAAAATGATTTTATTTGTGCTTTATAGCGTCCAAATTCAGCTTCAAGAGCGTCACTAATTTCACCTAAAGTAGCTCTTTCACGAGCAGCTATTACAGCTAAAGCTAATAAATTTTCTTGACCTGTTTTAGCAGCTTTAGTTAAATTGGCTAAAGCTTGATTCACTTTATTTGTATCTCTAGTGGCTTTTATCTTTTCTAAACCTTCAATTTGTTGTAATCGTACAGTTTGGTTGTCTACTTCAAGCGTTGCAATAGCATCCTCTTCATCTAGTACATATTTGTTAACTCCAACAATTATATCTTGACCAGAATCAATACGTGCTTGTTTTCTAGCAGCAGCTTCTTCAATACGTAACTTTGGTATACCAGCTTCAATTGCTTTTGTCATACCACCTAAAGCTTCAACTTCTTCAATTAAAGACCAAGCTTTTTCAGTAATATCATGTGTGAGTTTTTCGACATAATAGCTACCTGCCCAAGGATCAACTGTTTTAGTGATATTAGTTTCTTCTTGTAAAAATATTTGTGTGTTACGTGCAATTCTAGCAGAAAAGTCTGTAGGTAATGCTATGGCTTCATCTAATGCATTAGTGTGTAAGCTTTGTGTACCACCAAAAGCAGCAGCAGCAGCTTCAATGGTTGTTCTAGCTACATTATTAAAAGGATCTTGTTCGGTTAAACTCCAACCACTAGTTTGGCAATGTGTACGTAGTGCTAAACTTTTAGGGTTTTTAGGGTTAAATTGACTTACTAATTTTGCCCAAAGCATTCTAGCAGATCGCATTTTTGCAATTTCCATAAAATGATTCATCCCAATTGCCCAGAAAAAGGATAATCTTGGCGCAAAAGTGTCTATATCCATTCCTGCAGCCAGTCCTTTTCTAATATATTCTAGCCCATCAGCAAGTGTATATGCTAGTTCAATATCGCAAGTTGCTCCAGCTTCTTGCATATGATAGCCAGAAATACTAATGCTATTAAATTTAGGCATATTTTGACTAGTGTATTCAAAAATATCCGAAATGATTTTCATGGAAGGAGTAGGAGGATAGATGTAAGTATTACGTACCATAAACTCCTTTAAAATATCATTTTGAATTGTTCCTGCCAGTAATTCAGGTTTAACACCTTGCTCTTCAGCTGCTACAATATAAAAAGCCATGATAGGTAAAACTGCTCCATTCATGGTCATTGAAACAGACATTTTATCTAATGGGATTTGATCAAATAACACTTTCATGTCTTCAACCGAGTCTATCGCAACTCCTGCTTTACCAACATCTCCAACAACACGTGGATGATCAGAATCATACCCTCTGTGAGTTGCTAAGTCAAAAGCAACAGATAATCCTTTTTGACCAGCTTCAAGATTACGTCTGTAAAAGGCGTTACTTTCTTCAGCTGTACTAAAACCTGCATATTGACGTATAGTCCAAGGTCTTCTAACGTACATTGTGCTGTAAGGTCCACGTAAATTAGGTGCTAATCCAGCAACAAAATTTATATGATTGACTTGACTTAAATCGTCTTTAGAATATTCAGATTTAATACTAATGTCTTCTGCAGTTAAAAACGTATTGTTGTTTGTTTTTAACTTTTTTGCGTCAGATTTTAGGGTTATATGTTGAAGGTCTTTTCTAGCCATTAGTTAATTATGGTTTTTTGTATGAACTTATTATAATCTCTGTTCAATAAAGAGCGAAAGGTTATTATAAAAGATTTAGAATTAGAACTTACAGCATATATAGTTGAATAGCTAGAAGGTTCTGTCTCTGAATCAATTTTAAATTTAGTCATAAAAGCTTTTGTTTTATGGTTTCCTGAATAGCCTGATTTTATCTTTGTACATGTACTATTGGTTGTTTCGGCAATTTCTTGACAATGATGCGTTAATAAAGATGACATGTAATTAGAATCTTTTTTACTAAATGGATAATAATCAATCATTTTTATGGAAACATCTGTAGTATGATTTGCAGATCTAAAGAAGTACACGTTTTTTTTTTGAATATTTTAAAATATTATAACGCAATATCTCAGATTCTCTAGCTATTGAATCTTCAATAGTATTGAGCATTCTTTTGTATTCAACTAAGTTATATTGATGTAAGGTATTAGGTAAATAAATATCAATATTATCTTTTTTTAAGTTGAAATATTTACCAAATATCTCTTGTTTGACAACAGTTTGTTTCTTTTTCTCTTCACAAGAAAAATAAATAAATAGTGTTATTAATATTGAAATTTTTATTTTCAAACTGTGTTTCGATTAAGTGGTTTACTTATTAGTTGTGATTATGTCCTGTATGGTCAATATTATTATTAATAGGTTCTTTAACTTTTAAAGGTGTTTTAGCAGGTGTCTTATTAAAATCTATTGGTTCTGGTTTTGGTGTGTTTGCTGTTAAATCTACTTTAGAAAAATCTATGTCATGTAATTTAGAATAGTATAAATCTAAAGCAACAAAAGTTGCTAAATAGGCATCTCTTGAGTATGCAGTACTACTTCTTAATGGTGCAGCAAATAAATCCGAACTCATACTATTAACAGATAATAATGACTGTATGGTTTGCTTTAAGTTTTTGTCGTTTAAATTGTCAATAATACATGTTACTTCAGGGCTACTGTAGTTTAACTGTTTGCCATTCCATAATGTTTTTTTGGATTTTAAAACATCAAACACAGCTTTAGTGTGAGGTGAAACGGTTTCCTGTAAAGCGGTTCTGTTAGAAATGTAATTACTGATATATGCACGATAAGCGCGTAATTTGTTTTTTTGTTTTGGGTCGTATTTATTAATAATATCACTCTCAAAAGTATACAAAGCTTCTTTTAAAATAGCGTCATAACCTGTATTACAAGTTATGGTTTCTTTTTGGTCAGCGTATTTAAATTGTTCAAGCTTAGCTTCATTTGTATTACAACTTAAATTAAAAGCAATGATTAATAATAATGAAATTTTTAAAATACGTGTACTCATGGTTGTTTTTATTTTATTCGGTTTTTAAACGATTTTGTTCAAGGGTTTCGGCTAATCTTTTTTCTATAATAGGTTCGATTAAAGTTTGTCTTGGGTTCATTTTAACAAAAGGATACAATTCCAGCTCATTTTGCATTTTGTCATTTTTATTAGGATGTTTATTGGTTCCTAACAAAGTGACTTGTCCATTATCAAATTGTTCTTGTTCTTTGGCAGCGCTTTCTTTTATTTTTTTCTGAATACTGCCTTCTTTTAACTGAGCGATAAAACCACCATTAGCCTCAATATCTTTAAAGATAATTAAAGCTTTATCTGCTAATTGAGAGGTTAAAGTTTCGATGTAATAACTACCGTCTGAAGCATTGTTGACAATATCAAAATAGCTTTCGTTTTTTAAAATTAACAATTGGTTTCTGGCAATACGCTCGCCAAACTCGTTATCTTTATGGTAAATAGCGTCGTAAGGCAAGTTAAAAACTGTGTTTGCACCACCTAAAATGGCACTCATACACTCCGTTGTAGTCCTAAGCATGTTAGTATTGTAGTCGTAAATAGTTTTATTACGTTTACTTGGAATTGCATTAATTACCAAATCTGCATCACAATTATACTCAGCTGCTAAAGTGTTATAAAGTGCACGAAAAGCACGAAGTTTTGCAATTTCAAAAAAGTAATTGGTACTAATGGCTACATTAAAAGTAACCTGTTGTATTGCAGAAACATCAGCTTGAGCAACATTAAAATATTCGTTTAAATGTGATAAACCATACGCTAATTGTTGCGTTATATTTGCTCCTGCATTTTGATACGTATCAGTATTAATGGTAATAGTATTACTAACTATTAAGCTGTTATTGGTTGTGTTAAACCAGTTACCTGATTTAGCAAAGTGACCAATTGGATCTATAATTAATACTGCTTTCGCAGAAATTTTAGCCAGTTGATCTATATATTCTTGGTCAAAAAACTGAAGTTCTATTTTAATATCGGCAGTGTCAAGGTTAATATTTAATAGTGTTTTTTCAATTGAAATAGAGTTGTTAGGGATTACAAACTTTATTGTTTGCGCACCTCTGTTTAAAGCATCAATAGCCTTAAGGTTTGCAGCACTTTCATTTTGAACAAATATAATTTGGCCAATCGTCCATTGTTGCGGTCTGATGGTTAATATTTCAGTCATTTCATCTTGATGATAAAATGGTCTAACATCTATACCATGATTGGTGTTCCAAATTAAAGTATCATTATAATCAGCACCTTTTAAATCTACATGTATTTTTTGTTTCCATGCTTTAGAGGATACTTTTTCAAATGCGGAAAAAAGTGAATTATTCATTGTTATTAGTCTTTAAACTGTCAGCATACTCGATGATATAAATATCTTCGTTCTCTTTTTTCATATAATATTTTTCTCTAGCAAACGTCTCTAGACCATCTTCGCTAGTCAAACGTTTGATAGCTTGCTTATCCTTAATGATTTCTTTTTTGTAGTATTCTTTTTCATCTTCCAATTTATTTTTTTCTTGGTTGACGTCATTATGGTTTAGCAAAGAATTGGTATCAAAAAATATCATCCATACACCAAAAATGATGAGGATAAGAATATATATGTTTTTGAACCATTTCATCTTAATTACTGAAGTTTTTCGTTAATAATTGTTTTAACAATACCAACAGCAACTGTATTATATTTGTTGTTAGGTATAATTATATCAGCATACTCCATCATTGGTTGTATAAATTGCTGGTGCATTGGTTTAAGTGTGTTTTGGTAACGTGTTAAAACCTCGTCAATATCTCTACCACGTTCAGTAATGTCGCGTTTAAGTCTTCTAATAAGTCGTTCATCACTATCCGCATGCACAAAAATTTTAATATCAAACATCTCTCTCAATTCAGGATGTGTTAAAATTAAAATACCTTCTACAATCATCACCTTTCTAGGTTTAGTTCTGATGGTGTCACCAGTTCTGTTGTGTTTTACAAACGAATATACAGGTTGGTCAATTGGTTGACCTTGTTTTAATTCTTTTAAATGTTGTTCTAATAATTCAAAATCTATTGATCTTGGGTGATCAAAATTAATTTTAATACGCTCATCATAAGTTAAATGACTTGTATCTTTATAATATGAATCTTGAGAAATAATACCAACTTCTCCTTCTGGTAACTGAGTTAAAATTTGATTAACAACCGTCGTTTTACCACAACCAGTTCCTCCTGCAATACCTATAATTAGCATAATATTTTATTAAATCTTTTAAAGTACAAATTTAATAAAATCTTTAGGATGTTTGTTATTGATGTTGTGTAAATGCAAATTAGTTTTATTTAATTATGTAGAAATTTTCTTGCTAGATTTATTTTTAAAAAATTATTTTGAAAAAATAACTTTAGTTTAAAGAAAAGGTATATATTTGCACCTCCAAAAAAACAAATAGTTTTTAAGGAAAGATAATCAAATTCGGGGTGTAGCGTAGCCCGGTTATCGCGCCACGTTTGGGACGTGGAGGCCGCAGGTTCGAATCCTGCCACCCCGACTTTTAAAGCTTCAGTATTTACTGAAGCTTTTTTTATATATTAAAACCATTTAAATATATAACCTGATGCGATTACCGCTGTTATTAATACTATTAGAACGACAGCTATAAATCCTCCTGTGCGTTTTGTGGTTTTGTCTTTTTGTAAAATGTAATCTTTTGTGTTTTCGTTTTTCTCTTTTATCAAACTCATAGTTTTTATTTATTAATATATACTGTTTTAGTGTTTACAAATTCTAAAATACCTTCTTTAGATAATTCTCTTCCATAACCTGATGCTTTTGTACCACCAAATGGTAATCTTGGGTCTGACTTAACCATTTCGTTTATAAAAAGTGCACCATCAGGAATTTGACTAATATCTTGATAAATGTTATCAATATCTTCGGTGAATATCATGGTTCCTAAACCAAATCTTGAATTTTTGGCAAGATTTAAAGCTTCGGTTTTGTCTTTTGCTTTAATTATTGCTGCAACAGGACCAAAAGTTTCTTCTTTAAATATTGGCATGTCAGTAGTTACTTCTGTAATGATTGTTGGTTGGTATTTTGCTTTATCTCTTAAGTTTCCATAATGAACCTTAGCTCCTAATTGTAATGATTTAGAAACTTGTTCTTCTAGCTCTTTAGCTAAATCTTCTCTAGCCATAGAGGTACTGTAAGCATTATAGTCTTTAGGACTTGCTTGTTTTAAGTCTTTTACTTTATTAGTAAACTTTGTTAAGAATGTGTCATAAATATTTTTAGTTACAATAAACCTTTTTGCAGCAATACAGCTTTGACCATTATTTTGCATACGTGCTTTTACCATTGTATCTATATATTTATCTAGATTAGCATCATCTAATACGACGCATGCATTATTTCCTCCTAACTCTAAGACTGTTTTTTTTAAGTTTTTTCCTGCTAAAGCAGCAATGCTTCGACCTGCTTTTTCGCTACCAGTTAATGTTACCGCTTTTATAGTATCGTTTTCTAATAAGCTGTCCATTTGATCATGTTGAATGATTAAGGTTTGAAAGCAACCTTCAGGATATCCAGCATCAGTAAAAAGTTTTTGAATGGCTAAAGCAGTTCCTGTTACATTAGAAGCATGTTTTAAAAGCCCGACATTACCTGCAGTTAAAGTTGGAACAGCAAATCTAAAGACTTGCCAAAATGGGTAATTCCAAGGCATTATGGCTAGAATTGCTCCTAATGGGTCGTAACTAATGAAGCTTTCTGAAGCTTCGGTTTCAATAATTTGATCTGCTAAAAAGTTTTCCGCATTAGCGATATAAAAATCACATAAGGTTGCACATTTTTCGATTTCAGCTATACTTTGGGATATAGGTTTCCCCATTTCTTCAGTCATTAAATTAGCATACTCTTGTTTATTGTCTTCAAGTAAATTGGCTAAATTCTTTAAAAGTTTAACTCTGTGTGCTATTGGTTTGTTACTCCAATCGTTAAATGTTTGATTAGCAGTTTTAAGTTTAGAATTGACTTCAGGATTTGAATTAAAGTTGTAAGATTTTAATTTTTCGCCTGTAAACGGATTATAGGTTTCAACTTGCTTTTTCATCTCTTTTTGTTTTTGTTAAAATTATGAATAATCAGTATTTTTAGCTTTGTAATTTTGTGTTTTAACATAGATTTATCACTTTATTTAAAGTTTTATTAAGAATTATTTAATGTTAAAATTTTATCTTTGAGTAAGTTACTTTGAGAGAGCTCTTAGAGTAAATTTATTAACCAAAAAAACAAAAAGAAAAATGAGCAAGAACACAAACACAGCATTAGGATTATTATTAGGAGGAGCAATTGGTACAGCAGTTGGAATTTTATTTGCACCAGATAAAGGAAGCAATACTAGAAAGAAACTTAAAGATGATGCGGTTGCTACCAAGGATAAACTAACCGATAGTGCTTTACATATGAAAGATCAAGTAACTAGTACTTTGACTTCTAAAAAACATACGTTAGATACTCAATTAGAATCAATAGTATCTGATGTAAGTTACAAAGCAGATGACGTTATTACAACTTTAGAGAATAAGTTGAAAGAATTAAAATTGAAGAACAAAAAACTTCAGAAATAAGATGACTGTATTTGAATCGATACAAGACTCGTCCAACCAAGCTATAGATAAAGGAGAGGAATATCTTAAAAAATCTCATGAGTACTACAAATTAAAAGTTTTTGAGCAACTAACTACATCTGTAAGTTTAGTTTTAAAAGCACTTTTAATTGGTGGTTTAATTTTGATTGCTTTTGTTTTTATGGCAATAGCAGCTTCCATTGCCTTAGGTAATGTAATGGGTAGTTATTCAGGTGGATTTTTAATAGTTGGTTTATTTTTTATTGTTTTTGCAATTATTATATACGTTGCTAGAAAACACATAAATAATAAAGTCATCCAATCTATATCTAAAACCTTTTTTGAATAATTATGGCACAATATAAAACACAAGAAGATATTGAAATTAATTTAAAGCGTTTACGTCTTGAAAAAGATATTGCTTGGGAAGAACTTAAAGGCATTAAAGGAGATTTTAAAGAAGCAGTCCAACTACCAAATTGGTTACAAACTGGATACAAAATGATTTCTAAATTTAGTACCATGATGCTATTAAAAAGAATTATTAAATAATTAACCACAAAACAACCACCATGACTATATTTGAATCTATTAGAAAAGACCACGATACACAACGTCACTTACTTGATAGACTTGTTAAAACAGAAGGCGACAGTGACCAAAGAGATGATATATACAAATCGTTAAAAAATGAATTAGAAATTCACGCTCAAGCTGAAGAGCGCCATTTTTATAAGCCATTAATTAGTAATGATATGATGCAAGAGAAAGCCAGACACGGTATTGCTGAACATCATGAAATAGATGAATTGATTAATCAATTAGATGAGACCGATTACAGCTCGTCTGCATGGTTGAAAATAGCTAAAGATCTTAAAGAAAAAGTTGAGCATCATTTGGAAGACGAGGAGCATGTTTTTTTTCAATTGGCTGGAAAAGTTTTTAATGAAAATGAAAAAGAAAGCTTAGCAAAACAGTATAGTGATTACATGGTGAATAACCTTTAATTTTAACAAATTGAAGGCTTTAACAAAACAAATTTACAATCAAATTCTTTTACAACCAGAACAGGTTATAGAAGAATTTGATTTGGTTTATACCAATCCGTCCAACTTAAAAATTATAAGAGAAAGACAGGATGATAATTTTATTTTTAAACTGAAAAATAAAATTATCAAAGAAAAAACGGAGCTAACCAGAATTAATAACTTAGTTATACCTCCAGCTTGGAAAAACGTTAAGATTTCTGAATTAAAAAATGGTCACCTTCAAGTTGTTGGAAGAGATGCTAAAAGACGTAAACAATACCGCTACCATCCTAAATGGAATAAAATAAGGAATCAGACTAAATTTTATAAAATGTATTTGTTTGGCCAACAGCTACCAAATATTCGTGCTCAAGTGGATTTGGATTTAGATCAAAACACTTGGACTAAAACTAAAGTTTTAGCTTTAATTGTAAGATTAATTGAAGAAACGCATATAAGAGTTGGAAATACTCAGTATGCAAAGCGAAATGAGACTTATGGCTTAACTACACTTAGAAGTAAGCATGTTAATACTTATAAGGATAGAATTTTATTTGAATTTACAGGAAAGAAAGGTAAAGAATATAAAATTTCATTAAGAAATAAGAAATTAATACGTTTAGTTAATAAATGTGAAGACATACCTGGTTGGGAATTGTTTCAGTATTACGATGAATTTGGAGAAAAACACAAGGTGGATAGTACCATGTTGAATGATTATTTAAAAACCTTAAGCGGAACTTTATTTACAGCAAAAGACTTTAGGACTTGGGCAGCAAGTATCATTTGCTTTGAAACCCTAAAATCTATTGGTTATGTTTCTAATGTAAAACAAAATAATAAAAATATAATTCAAGCTATAGACGTTGCAGCACAGCAATTAGGTAATAGTCGTAATGTGTGTAAAAAATATTATATACATCCAGCTGTTATTAGTAGTTATCAAGATGGCACAATTGTAAATTACTTTAAGCAGGAAGCATTAGCCAGAAAAACAGCAAATTTCACCAAAATGGAACATGTGATGATGCAGTTACTTAAATCTTATCAGCCTCAGTTTGATTAATATTTTTCTTAATGACTTCTTAAAAATTTGATATTACTGTTAAGTGCAGTTAAAGTCTTTGTAAATGCGTGTTAAACAATGTTATACAGTATTTTTTAGGTTTTATATTTGTAAAACTAAATATAATTAAACATGCGTTGGACTATTTTTTTTATAACATTTGCGTTTATATCTGCTGTGTTGGGATTTGGACATATTGCAGGTAACTTAGCTATTATAGCTAAGTTATGCTTCTTTATTTTTATAGCCTTATTTTTAGCAAGATTATATAAAACGATAAACGAATATTAAACTTATATGTGTTTTTTATCGTCAATAATGTTCGAGCTTCCTTCTAGATATTGTCTAGCTTCAGAGGGATTTTCAATTTTATAAAATTTATCACCAATAACTAATATAGAAAAGGCAACGACTTGAGGACTTTTTTGTATTACTTTAAGCCAATCTTCATTATTTAAATTATTATCAGAATTATAATTATTTGTATAATCTGGATGCTGTTTGTTTACTAAATCTGCAACAGATATATTTAATTTATCACAAATTTCAATCCATTGTGTATCTGCAACTTTTGTTTTAGAAAAATCTATAGTTGAAAGCTTTTTCAAGCTATCTGTAACATATGCTAAAGTTTGTTTGTCTAAGTTGCTGTTAGAGTTGTAATAAAAAGTTGTTTTGTTGTTATTGGTGGCTATAATTCCCATGATTTAGTTTTGTTTGTATTTAAGGGTTAAGTTATAATATTTGAATTATAATTTTCTTAAAAAAAAATCAAAAATTACAGTATAAGAACTGTTTATGATTAAATAATAACTTTTAATAATTGTAGTGTAAGTTTTCTTTTAAAAATTCTACTTTTGTAACAGATAAAATGATAAAATTATGTCAGACACAATAGAAAGAGTAAAATGCTTAATAATAGGTTCTGGTCCTGCTGGTTATACAGCAGCAATCTATGCAGCTAGAGCTAATATGAGTCCTGTTTTATATCAAGGCGCTCAACCAGGAGGGCAATTAACAACAACCAATGAGGTTGAAAATTTCCCTGGATATCCTGACGGAATTACTGGTCCTGAAATGATGATGGAACTTCAAAAACAAGCAGAACGTTTTGAGGCTGATATTAGAAATGGTTGGATTACTAAAGTGGATTTTTCTGGAGATGTACATAAAGTGTGGGTCAATGATGAGAAAGAAATACACTGTGATACTGTAATTATCTCTACAGGAGCTAGTGCTAAATACTTAGGACTTGACTCAGAGCAAAAATATTTAAATCTTGGTGGTGGAGTATCTGCTTGTGCAGTATGTGATGGATTTTTCTATCGTAATCAAGAAGTTGTAATTGTTGGAGCAGGAGATAGTGCTTGTGAAGAGGCTCATTACCTATCAAAACTATGTTCTAAAGTTACAATGTTGGTACGTCGTGACGAGTTTAGAGCTTCAAAAATTATGGCAGAACGTGTTAAAAACACTGAAAATATTGAGATATTATTTAATACTGAAACAGAAGAGGTTATTGGTGATGGTCAAGTTGTAACTGGTGTACAAGTAAAAAACAATCAAACTAATGATCAACATTTAATATCAGCTACTGGATTTTTTGTTGCTATTGGACACAAGCCTAATACAGATATTTTTAAAGGCTTTATAGATTTAGATGAAACAGGTTACATTATTAATGCTAAACCAGGAACTTCAAAAACTAATGTTGATGGCGTTTTTGTAAGTGGTGATGCTGCAGATCATGTTTATAGACAAGCTATTACAGCTGCTGGAACAGGATGTATGGCTGCTTTAGATGCAGAGCGTTATTTGGCTGCTAAAGATGCTAACTTTGAAGTAAGTACTTCAAATTATAACTAAAGTTTTAAAAACTTAATCATAAAAACNNANATATATAGTTAGTTATTATTATTATTATTAT